>DATEVP010000102.1:0-8465 GCA_035258465.1 Hyphomicrobiaceae bacterium | reverse complement strand
CCCCTGTTTCTCTCGTGTTCGCCTACAACCAGGCGCCGCAGCAAGTCGCAGCCTTCTTCGCCTCGTTCACCCACAGCGAGGCTCTTTTCCTGCTGGCCGTTAACGTCTTTTTGTTGGTTGGCGGATGCCTGATGTAGGGTGTCACGCTGCTGGTGCTGGCCACGCCTCTGCTTGCTCCTGCCGCGGCGGCGCTCGGCATCGATCCCATTCATTTCGGCATGGTCGTCGTATTCAATGTCGTCCTCGGATCCATAACGCCACCGTTCGGGCAGCTCGTCTTCATGGTATCCTCGCTCACCCGCATCCCGCCGGAGGAGATCTTCTGGCAGGTCTTGCGCTACTTACCCCTCCTCTTCGCCGTCCTGGCGGTCGTTACGTATATCCCGCAGAGCTTCATGTGGACGGTCAGGTTGTTCGGGCCCTGATCGGGGCGCCGGCGTTTCAAGGCTCAGACAGCCGCTGACAGACCACCCGTGCATGGCTTCATGATTGCTGTGCGAGAAATGGTCGCGCTGGCCAGACCCTCGCCTTTCAAGGGCTTGTCTTCCCCAAACGCGGAAAAAACAGCCCACTGGTGTGTGATGGAAGCGAATAGTTTCCCTACGTCCCGTGTCCTCTTCCGCGCTCAGCATCGGTCCGCATGAGCCCCTCCAGGTGCTGATAGAGCGTCGTGAAATCTTGCTCTCCCAGGCCCTGCTGCATCGCCCGCTCCAGGATATCCGCCGCCAGCGCGCTGTAGGGGCCTGGCTGTCCGGCCTGCCGCGCCAGGTCCGCGGCCATGCTCAGGTCCTTGGCGAGGTTGGCCGTTCTCGATCGGCCGTCGAAGGTGCGCGAAACAACGTGGTCGGGAAATCGCCTCTCGCTGACGAAGCTGCGCGCGTTGCCGGAATTGATCACGGCGATCGCGGTCTCGAGCGGGATGCCGAGCGTCTCGGCGAGGCGGCAGCCCTCGCTGGTTGCCAGGAATATGGTGTGACAGATCATGTTGTGGATCAGCTTCATGGCATGCCCGGCCCCGGTCTCGCCGACGTGGAGAACTTTGCTGGCGAAAACCCCGAAGAGGGGACGGCACGCATCGATGACGGCCGCTGCGCCGCCCGCCATCAACGTGAGCCTTCCCGCATCGGCCGCCGTGGCGCCGCCGGTCATGCCGCAATCGACGTATTCGCGGCCCGTCGCGGTGGCCAATGCCGCGAGCTCACGCGTCGCTACGGGATGCGATGTCGTCAGGTCGATGAGGACCTGCTGCTGGTGGGGCTGATCGAGCAGCCCGCCGGGCTCGCAGAGGACCGCGCGGATCTCAGCCGAGCCAGGCACAACGAAGATCACCGCGCTCACCGCGCCGAAGGCGCCGGGCTCGGCGAGCGCAACGGCGGGCGACAGGTCCGCCCGCCGCATCCCTTCGCCACTGGAATCCCAGGCTGCGACGAGGCGATCGGCCCGATCGAGATTTCTGGCGATGCCCCGGCCCATCTGTCCGAGGCCGATCACGGCGGCGTTGCGTAGCGCGGTCGTCTCGCGGCCGTCAGTCATGCCGGCACCTCATCGCGACATCTTGGCCGGCAGCCACAACGACAGCTCCGGCCAGGCGATCACCATCGTCAGGACAACGAACATGATCAGGTGAAACGGGATCGTTCCCAGCACGACCTCGGCCAACTTGCCGTCCCAGATGCTCTGGATGACAAACAGGTTGATGCCGATCGGCGGCGAAATCTGGCCGAGCTCGACAAAGATGACGAGGATGACGCCGAACAGAATCGGGTCGATGCCGTAGCTGGCAAGCACAGGATAGAGCAGCGGGACGGTGATGACGATCATGCCGAGGCTTTCGATCAGGCAGCCGAGCACGGTGAAGAGGGCGAAGAGCGCCAGATAGAACTCGAACTTGGAGAGGTTCAACCCGACGATGAACTTGGTGACCTGCTCTCCGAGGCCGGCAAAGCTGAGAGCCGTGGAGAAGATGTAGGCGGCGAGGATCAGGAACAGGATGTTGCCGCTGAAGATGATGGTGTTGAAGATGGCCTGGACGAGGCCTTGCAGCGTCAGCTTGCCCATGGTGGCACCGAGGCCGATGGACAGGACGCAACCGACGACCGCAGCTTCGGTGGTGGTGACGACGCCGAAGTACAGGCCGCCCAGCGTGCCGAGAATGAGCAGGACGAACGGCACGACCTCCGCCAGCGCCGCCAACAGCTCGCTGGCGGACGCGGGTCCCGCTTCGCGCGGCGCCACCGTCGGGTCGAGCTTCGCATGCACGCCGATGTAGAGCATGAAGCATGCCGTCATGATCAGGCCCGGAATGACGCCCGCCATGAACAGCTTCGGCACCGATGTTTCCGTGAACGTGCCGTAGATGATCATGGGAAAGCTCGGCGGGATCAGGATGCCGAGCGTGCCGCCGGCCGCCAGCGAGCCCGCGGCAAGCGGCCGGTTGTAGCCCCGCCCGAGCAGCTGCGGCAGGGCGACCCCGCCGATCGTGGCCGCGGTTGCGATGCTCGAGCCGTTGACGGAGGCGAACACCGCGCAGCCGGCGATGTTCGTCTGCAGCAGCCCTCCCGGGAGCCTGGCGACGAGCTTGGCGAGGCCGCCGTAAATGCGGGTGCTCAAGCCGCTGGCGCTCAGGACCTCCGCCATGAACATGAAGAGCGGCACCGCCGTGAGCGCGAACACGTTCATGCTCCCCCAGCTCACCAGTCCAAGGCTGTTGAGCGCCGCAAAGCCGCCCTGCAGGAACAGGTAGATGACCGCGGGAATGACGATGGCAAATGGTACCGGCATCCCGGCCGTGAGCAGGCCGAGAAACATCAGCGTGACGACCAGCAGCTGGATTTCAGGGCCCACCGCGTCCCCGCTCCGCGCTTCCGATAGCCCGCAAGCGCCTGAGGTCTGCAGCCAGCGACCTGAGCAGCGAAAGGCACAGCGCCGCCATGCCGATCACCAGCAGCGATCTCGGGATCCAGAGCGGCGTTTCCAGGAAGGTCGGCGCGTGGTCGCCGAACCGCCAGGAGGACCGCACCAGCCCCATGAACTGCCAAACGAAGATGGCGCAGACGACAAGCGCCAGCAGGTCGAAGCCGAAACGCGAGATCAGCCGCGCGCGCCGAGAGAGCCGCGCTTGGATGAACTCGACCCGGTGGAACGCGCCGTTGATGTGGGAGACCGGCAGACTCAAAAAAGCGATGGCGACCAGCATATAGCCGCCGACCTCGTCCGACACCTCGAACGAGAAATTGAACGCCCAGCGCGTCACGATATCGACGCCGACCAGGACCAGCAGCACCACCAGCGCGAGGGCGCTCATGAGCATGCAGGTCTTTTCGACGACGCCTTCCGCGTGGCCGCGCTCGGGTGGCGGGTCGTGAGCCGAGCCAGGCCCGGTATCGGTCATCATCCCGTGTCCGCGGCCAGCTACCGCCCCAGGGCGGCGCGAACCTTGCCCAAAGCCTCGACCACTTCGGGTCCACGCGACTTGGCCCATTCGTCCCAATAGGGCTTCATCGTCTCCATCGCCTTGGTGATCTCGGCGGCCTTGGCCTGAGTGAGGACGTATCCGGCATCGCCCAGCGTCTTCTGCGACGCGGCCTCTTCCGTGCGCATCGTCTCCTGGTTCCAGCGCGCGATGTCCTGCGCAACCTTGCGCAGCTTGCCCTGCAGGTCCGGGGACAGCTTATTGAAGGCCTCGGTGTTGGCGATGATGTAGGAATTGTTGACGTTGACGACGATCAGGAAGCCGTATTTCAGAAGGTCCTTCCACAGCACGGCGCCGTCGCCCGCGGTGAAGATGCCGTCGACCACGCCGCGATCGAGGGCGGAAGGGACTTCGGGCGCGCTCATGGTGATCGAGGTGCCACCGAAGCGGCGTACGAACTCGCCCTGCTCCGGCGCGGCCACGCGCAGCTTCAGGCCCTTGATGTCGTCCAGGGATTCGAGCTTCTTTTTCCCCCACACGACCTGCATCGGATAGCTGTAGGCCGCAAGCACGGTCGAGCCCTTGGCTGCAAACGCCTTCTCGATGTAGGGCTGGAGCACCGCCGCGACCTTGCTGAAGTCGTCGTAGGATTGAACCAGCATCGGCAAACGCGGAATCCCGGCCAGCGGGATATTGCCCGAGTTGAACAGGTCGTCGCCGATCTGGACGATATTCTCGCCCACCGCCTTGGTGATATCGGTCGGGCTGATCTGCAGCGTGCCGGACAGATGCAATTGCATCTTGAGCTCGCCGTTGGTCGCCTTTTCGATCTCCTCGGTGAGCATTCTGGCGCCCCGCGACGTGGCGAAATTCGGCGCCGACTGGTGCATGTAGAATTTCCAGGTCTCTGCCGCGGACGCCGATTGGCTGATGAGCACAGCACAGGCGCAGAGGGCGGCAAAGGCCGCTATCGCGCGCGCAGTCTTGCAAGGCCGATCGAACATTCTCATTCCTCCCACCTAGGCTGTTCTTGGACTTCCTGGACTTTCCCGCCGGCCTTAGTTTGACCCCATCTAGAACAGGCGCGAGGACGCGAGCCGCGCACCGTCCCTCAAAGCTTTGAGCTTCGCCCACACCACGTCCTCCGCGACGCGTCCCCTGCCCGCGATGGTCTCGAAGCCGCAATCGGTGCCGGCCATGATGCGGCGCGGATCGCCCACCGCGGCCGCCACCCGCTCGAGGCGATCGGCGACCACCTCGGGATGTTCCACGAAATTGGTGGTGGTGTCGATGACGCCCGCGACGATGATCTGGTCGCCATCGCGCAGCAGCTGCCGCGCGTAGCGAAACTCGTGCTCATGCCGGGGATTGGCGAATGGCAGGACGAAGCCGCCGACATGAGCGCGTGCCAGCACGGGTATGATGTCCTCCAGCGGCACGTCACAATCGTGCGGGCCTTCGTAGTTCCCCCAGCAGACGTGCATGCGCACCCGCTCGCGCGGGATGTTGCGCAAGGCATGATTGATGGCGTCGATGACGCGGTTGCCGAAGCCGAGGAAAGCCTCGAGCGGCCGGTCCTGATACGAATTGTGGCGCTCGCGCGCGAGATCCGGGCAGTCGAGCTGAAGCAGGAAGCCGCTGGCGATGATGGTCTCGTACTCGACCCGCAGCGCGTCGGCGAGCGCGCCGAGAAAGGCTTCCTCGGTCGGATAATGCTCGTTGAGCACGATCGCGGATACCATTCCCGGCGACGGCGCCGTGAGGAACGTCTCGGTGAAGGGTGCCTTGCTCTCCTCCAGCGCGGCCTTGAAATCGGCGCACTCGGCCGCGACAGGCCCGGCATCGAGATAGCGGACTTCGCCGCGCGCCCGGGTCAAGCCGGCAATGTCGTCAACCGCCTCCTTGCCGGCGGCGGCGTCGAACGATTTCTGTTTGAAGATCGGATAGCGCTCGACATCGGCGCGTTGCCGCCTCTGCCAGGTACCGCTGAGGCCGCTCAGGCGGTCGCGCACGTAGAGCACGAAGGAATCGCGCTGCTGCTCGCCATTGTTGGCAACATCGATGCCGGTCTCGATCTGCTTGGCGATGATGCGGCGCAAAGCAGCCTTGCCCTCGGCCTCGAGCTCAGCTGCCGGCACCGCCTCTCCCCGCGACCGGCGCGCATAAAGGCGCGTGAGCTCGGCAGGCCTGGGCAGACTGCCGGCATGGGTCGTGAGAATGCGGTGCTCGCTCTTGTGCATTGTCTCCGCGGACGGTCAGGCTCTTGATGCCTGGCTACCATCGTTCATCCGGTGTGGCTGTCAAGCTCAGGGTTCGGATTGGGAGTCTGCCCACTGGGCCCAACAGCGCGGACCGAGCGCCCTCGGCACGCGACGGGAAATCATTCCGGCGCACCGGCGCCGCGCCGCCGGATCTCTCGGATGACGACGCTGTTGTCCTGGTCGCCTTCGCCGTTGCGGACACAGGCCTCCAGAATCTGCGCGTTCAGCATGGCGAGGGGAAGATCCTGCCCGATCTTGCGCGCTTGCGCCAGGATCAGTTGGACATCCTTGAGGGTCTGGCGAACTCGGCCCTCCGGCGAAAAATCACCTCGCAGCATCTTGCCGCCCTTGGTGTCCATGACCTGCGAATAGGATGCGGCCTGCCGCGCAACCTCGAGGAAACGCCCGGGCTCGAGCTGCATGCGCTCGGCAAAAACGAGCCCTTCCGCCAGCGCCAGACGGTTGAGGCCGAGGATGAGATTGATGGCGAGCTTGGCTCGGCCCCCATGTCCGATCGGCCCCATGTGGAAATGCGAAGAAAAGATCGCAGCCATGATGTCGGCAACCTGCTCGAGCTTCGCCGGGTCGCCGCCAACCAAAGCGACACCGCGACCTTGCCGTACCTGCTCACTGGTGCCGGAGATGGGCGTTTCCAGCAAATAGAGGCCCTGCGGCTCGATGCGCCGCCCGAGCGCCGCAATCCGATCCGGATCACACGTGCTGGCACAAAGGACGATCTTGCCGGAGTTCGGTCCGACGGCAGGCAAAAGCGCGCCCTCGACGACGGCCTCGACCTGCTCGGTGTCGAAGACGGCAAGGAACATGGCATGGCATCGGTGCGCGACCTCTGGCAGGGAGGGGGCAAACGTGCCGCCCATTTTCTCCAATGCCGGCTGCCTTTCCCGATCTATGTCGAACCCGAGCACGGCATATCCGGCGCCGAGCAGCCGCTCTGCGAGAGCCCTGCCCAGCAGGCCCAGCCCGACGATGCCGATCTCGTTTGCGACACTCATGCGCTACTCGCTTTGGCCGCAGGGGGACGACGCACCCGCGCGGGGTGCGAGCCGTTCACGACGCGAAAAGTCGCTGCGAAGCTATGCGGGCTCCCTCCGTCAGCGCCCGCAGCTTCGCCCAAACGACATCTTCTGCGACCCGGCCCATTCCGGCCGAGGTGTCGAACCCGCAATCGGTTCCGGCCAGAACGCGGCTGGGGTCGCCGACGGTCGCCGCGACCCGCTCGATGCGGTCGGCGACGACTTGCGGATGCTCCACGAAGTTCGTCTGCGTATCGATCACGCCGGCCACGATCAATTGATCGTCGGCGAGCGGCATGGACCCCAGCAGGCGGTACTCGTGCGCGTGGCGAGGGTTCGCAAAGGGCAACACAAGTGCGCCGACGTTGGCCTTGAGGAGGACCGGAAGAATGTCGGCCAAGGGCACGTCGCAGTCGTGCGGGCCCTCGTAGTTCCCCCAGCACGCATGCAAACGCACGCGGTCCCTCGGAATGTTCTGCAACGCCCTGTTGATCGCCCCGATGACGAGCTCGACGAAGCCGATGAAGTCGCCGAGTGGGCGGTCCCGGTAGGAGGTGTGCCGCTCCAGGGCGAGATCGGGGCAATCCAGCTGCAGCAGGAAGCCATGGCGGACGATCGCCTCGTATTCGATCCGCAGCGCGACGCTGAGCGCCTCCAGATAGGTCTCGAAGCTGTCGTAGTGCTCGTTCTGCACGATCGAGGCGATGATGCCGGGCGAGGGTGCGGTGAGAAACGGCTCGGCGTACGCCCCGCCCGCTTCCTCCAGCGCGGCACGGAAATCGCTGCATTCGGTCTCGATCGCCGACGGGTCGGCATAGGTGACGGCGCCGATCGCTTTCGGCAGCATTGCCCGATTGGACACGGTATCCTTGCCGACCGTGCGCTGCTGGAACTCGGCCTTGTACATCGGATACTTGTCGAGGTCGGCATGCATCGGCCGCGAGCCGCTGCCGCCGAGCCCCGTCAGCCGATGGCGCAGATAGAGCACGAAGGATTCGCGCGACTGCTCGCCGTCGTCGATCACATCGAGCCCTGTCTCGATCTGTTTCTTGACGATTGCGCGCAAGGCGGCGCGCCCTTCCGCGTCGATGGCCTTTGGGTCCACGGCTTCGCCGCGAATGCGCTCGGCAAAGAGGGTCGTCAGAGCCGCCGGGCGCGGCAGGCTTCCCGCATGCGTCGTCAGGATGCGGTTTTCGCTGCGCTGCATTGTCGTTGCTCCTGTACGCACGTCATGCGCCGCCGCAATGCCTCCCCGGTAGCGCCGGTCACGGAGCGCTGCGGACGGTTGCCGATGGCTTTCCTTACTTGATATCGTCGTTGCGGGGTAGAGCTTGTTGCGCCGTCTCGGCTCTCACTGGAACTCTCAGCCATGGTCACGGCTTCGACGCGAGCCGCAATGCCTGCGGCCGGCGGATACGACTATGTCATCGTCGGCGGTCCCGCGCAACGCGACCATGCCCATCACGCTGGAGCCGCCACCGATGATGCGCGCCTGGTCGAATCCGGTCGCGGTGGAATTGTCCTTCGTGCGCCAATGAACGCGCAGCGAAGGCCACATATAGCTCTTGTTGTAGTAGGAGGTCGGATAAACATCGAGAATGTCAGCTGGCTCGTGGCCCGGCTGCATATCCTGGCCCGCTTCGAGGAGAAGAACCGAGACGCTCGAGCGGGCGGAGAGGCGGTTGGCCATCACGCAGCCGGCCGAGCCGCCGCCGACGATGACATAGTCGTATCCGCCGGCCGCAGGCATTGCGGCTC
>DATEVP010000101.1:0-5919 GCA_035258465.1 Hyphomicrobiaceae bacterium | reverse complement strand
CTCGTCGAACTGCAGATTGCCTCGCGCGCTTTGCAGGTTGGAATCGATCTGCGAGGTGCCGCGCACGCGGCCCAGCGTATCGACGAGCTCGACCGCCGTGCGGCGCACCGCCTGGTTCACCCCGCGCTGGAACGCGGCCTTATTGTCGAAAAATGGGGTGCGGTCCCAGTCGATCCCGAACAGGCCGAGCTTGTAGAGGATCATCGAGGAGATCCACGCATTCTGGTTGACGTTGAAGTCAACGAGATCCGCGGTGACGTCGACGATCATCGAACGTCGGCAGGTTTGCGCCGCCGCTGCGACGCCCTCGGCTGCTTCCGGTGTGCTGACAATGCCCCCTCCCGGCGCTGCGGGCTGTCCCGCCGCGCCGTCTCTATTTTCGTAAGCCTTAACGTAATCCGGATTGAAATTCGTCCAGCGCTGCGTGCTCCAGAAGAAATAGCCATAAAGGCCGATGACGCAGAGAAGGATGGCGCCGAGCGCTGCCTTCAGAATCCAGCCGCGGTGCGCATACCAGCGCCCGGCCCACATGAACGGCCAAAGTACGACGCCGATGGCCACGCCAATGCCTCGTCCGATCGATTGGAAAATTCGGGTGAAAAAATTCACGATTGGATCAAGCATGCGACTTCACCTTCGTTCAGCATTTTAGCGCGCATTTTGCGAGACTGGACCGGCTTGGCGCCATGGCATCATCGGCGATGCTGTGGCCTCTCTCCGCGCCAACATACAACGCGCCGAGCTTCGCGGGACTCCCCCAGCGGCACCATCAATCGCCGAGCATGGCCATTGCCGCCCGGCGCTCTCCGGGCTTCAATCTGAGAAACAGCGTGCGGGCATTCTTGATGTCCCGCTCGGAGCCGCTCTCGGCCGCCGTCTGCAAGGCAATTGTGGTGGGGTGATCTGCGCCGCACACGAACACCAAAGCTTTCGCCAAGCGCCCCATGGCCGCGCGGTCGATCGTCGTTTCGTCCATTCGAGATATCCTCAAACTGTGGTGGTGCGCCCTCTGTGCGGGGCCCCTAATCTAATCCCAATTCATGTAGTTTGAAGCCGGGCCTTCATCGCCTGCCACGGTAGGATGAAATGCTAAGCGACCCCGTTCGGTCCTTCTTCGCCGGGCTAGCGCTCGCGGCGCTCGCGCTCGCCGCCTGGCTCGTGTTCGAACCGGTTGATCCGCGAGCCCTTGTTTCGGTCCTGCTGCGTTTCGTCCACGTCCTTTCGGCAATGGTTTGGGTCGGGCTGATCTTCTTCGTCAATTTCATCCAGTTCAAGGCGCTCGAGGACGCTGACGATGTGTCTCGCGGCGCCATCGCGCGGGGGGTTGTTCCGCGCGTCGCGGCGGCCTTTCGCCACGCGTCGCACCTCACCGTGCTCTCCGGCGCCTTGCTGCTGGTTGCGACCGGCTACCTGCTCGGCGGGTTGGCTCTCTCGTCCCCAAGCGACCTGCCGCTGGCTCGCACCCTGATGCTGGCATTCGGTGCGCTCGGCGGCCTTATCATGTGGGTGCTCGTCAACTTTGTGATCTGGCCCGGCCTCAAGGTCGTCCTTGGTCAATCCGGCGGCGATGCCGCCCAGGCGCGTTCCACGGTAAAACGTTACGCCCGGCTCAATCTCGTACTGATGATTCCCGTTACCTTCGCCATGATCGCTGCCGCGCATCTTTTCTGAACAACGCCGCTCATGACCTCGAGCCGAGCTTGTCGAAGATGCGGTCGGGTGTAAGCGGGAGATCGGGAAAACGCACCCCGGTCGCATCGGCCACGGCGTTGGCGATCGCCGGCGCCACGGCATTGATCGCGCATTCGCCTTGCGCCTTGGCGCCCAACGGCCCGACCGTGTCATAGGTGTCGGCGAAATAGAGCTCGCTGCGGGGAACGTCGGCAAAAGCCGGAATCCGGTAGTCGCGCAGCGCCGGGTTCACCATGGCGCCGTTGGCGTCATAGACCATCTTCTCGTAGAGCGCCCAGCCGAACCCCATGGCGATGGCGCCGTCGAGCTGGCCGCGGCACTGCATCGGATTGATCAACCTGCCGATGTCGGCGGCATGGACGCTTTGCAAGGTCATGATCTCGCCGGTGACGCGATGCACGGCAACGCGCACGCCCTGCACGTTGAAGCCGACTGACCGGGGCGACAGATACGCCTTGCGCCGAACCACGAAGCGATCGCCCACTTTGGCGCCGGCCGCATGCAGCTCGGCGAGGGGAATCTTCCGGTTGGCGCAGATGATCGCGTCGTCCTGCAATCGGCAATCGGCCGGCTCGCAGCCGAATTGACGGCTGGCGAAGTCGGTCAGGACATCGCGGAGCGCGAGTGCGGTTTTCTCAACAGCCTGGCCGGCTACGACCGTCCCGGTGCTGGCAAAGGTGCCGGTGTCGTAGGGCGTCTGATCGGTGTCGCCGTTGATGATGGCAATGCTGCCCGCGCGCGTGCCGAGCACCGACGCGGCGAGCTGGCAGTGCGACGTGGTCGAGCCGTTGCCCATCTCGGTGGAGCCGACCGCGAGATGGTAAGTCCCGTCGGCCAAGAGCCGCATCTCGGCGCCTGAGCGGTGCTCGGTGGGGGGGCCGGAGTCCAGCATGGCGAGCGCGACGCCGGTGCCCTCCAGCCAGTCGTCGCCTTCGGGTTTGGGCAGGCCCCGGCCGCTCTTAAGGGCTTTTTCCACGAGATCGAGACATTGATCGATCCCATAACTGCCGAACATGACGTCGGACGCTTCCTTCCAAATCGACTCGATCCGGTCGGTCTCCCGCACCTTGTTGATGCGCCTGATCTCGAACGGGCTCATCCCGAGCAACTTGGCCAAGTCGTCCATGGCGCATTCGATGGCGAAAGTGGTCTGCGTGGCGCCATAGCCGCGGAATCCGCCGGCCGGAACCATGTTGGTATAGACCGCGTAGCCGTCGGCCTTCTTGTTGACGCAGCGATAGGCCGCGATTGGGCTGGACAGCGCCGCGGCCAAGGTCTCGCCGCCGTGGCCGCCATAGGCGCCGGTGTTGGAAACGACACGCACCTGAATTGCAGTCAGCGTGCCGTCGCGCTTGGCGCCGAGCTTCACGTGGGTGGTCATTGGATGGCGCGTGGTGGCGCCGATGAATTGCTCCGCCCTGGTGAACTCCCACATTACCGGGCGCCTGGTCTTCAGCGCGGCGAGCGCGCACAAATCCTCGGAGATCATCTCCTGCTTGCCGCCGAAGCCGCCGCCGATGCGCTCGGTGAAGACATGGACATCGCGGTCATAGAGCCCGAACAGGTAGCAGAGCTTCTGCTTGGCAATGAACGGCGCCTGCGAGCTCGTCCGCACATGTAAGCGCCCGTCGTCGCCCCGCCACGCAAGCGAGCCGTGCGTCTCCAGATGCACGTGCTGCGCCCGCGAAGTCGAATAGGTCATCTCGTGGATGGCGTCGGCCTGCTTGAAGCCTTGCTCGACATTGCCGAGCTCGCCATGAATGTCGACATAGACGTTGTCCTGAAAGGCGACGCTCTTGTCGTGCAGGATCGGCGCGCCCGGCTCCATGGCGACTTCAGGATCGAACACCGTGGGCAGGAGCTCATACTCTACTTCGAGCAGGCGGCAGCCTGTCTCGGCAGCGCCCTCGGTTTCGGCCACAACGGCCGCGACGCGCTGGCCGACGAAGCGGACGACATTGTCGAGCATGTAGGTGTCGTCGGGATCCACCAGGTGATCCTCATGGGTCGCCGTGGAGTAGAGCTTGCGCGGCACATCCTCCCAAGTGAAGACGGCCACGACGCCGGGCACGGCCATAGCCTTGTCGCGCTTTATCGATTTGATGCGCGCATGGGGATGCGGCGAGCGCAGCACTTTCAGATGCAGCGCGTCCTCCGTCGGCACGTCGAGCGTATAGCGGGCCTTGCCGGTGACGATCGCTTCGGCGAAGGGGTTGTGCAGGCTTCTGCCACAGGCCTCTCCAGCAACGTCCTCCTCGACATTGACCACGCCGTGCAGCGCGTCGTCGATGCTGTGATAGCCGGTGCAGCGGCAGAGATTGCCCTTCAGCAGGCGCGGCAGGTCCTGGAGTGCTTCCTCATCGAAGGTCGCGGCGGTCATGATCATGCCGGCGGCGCAGAAGCCGCATTGAAAGGCTTGCGCCTCGAGAAACGCCCGCTGCATGGGGTGCAGCTTGCCGTCTGGCGCGAGGCCCTCGATGGTAGTGACCGCGCGTCCTTCGGCGCGATAGGCGGGCATCAGGCAGCTGTGGAACGGGATACCGTCGATATGGACCGTGCAGGCGCCGCAATCGCCCTGGTCGCAACCCTTCTTCACGCCGAACCAGCCGTGCTCGCGCAAGAATGTTCTGAGGCACTGGCCAGGCGCCGGTTCCGCCGAAAGCTTCTTGCCGTTGACCGTGAGGTTCATTTGCCCGCTAGCTCCGCCCGGATCTGCTCGGCGTAGTAATAGGTGAGGTGGCGCTTGTAGGGCGCCGACCCGTGGACGTCGTCGAACCAATCCGCCTCTGCGACATTCGCCTCGATCGCGCGGCGCAACGCCTCGGCTGAGGGCAGGCGATCGAAGCGAAGCTGTATCGGCTTCGCCGTCGCCGCCGTGACGGTGAGCAAGAGGTCGCCGCCCTTCTTTGTCTGGGTCCCGATAATGAGCGCGGC
This sequence comes from Hyphomicrobiaceae bacterium, assembly GCA_035258465.1. Taxonomy (GTDB): domain Bacteria; phylum Pseudomonadota; class Alphaproteobacteria; order Rhizobiales; family Hyphomicrobiaceae; genus AWTP1-13. The sequence goes on along the minus strand of DATEVP010000101.1, from coordinate 1,293 downwards.
CGATCGCCCGAGATGGGTCAGCGAATTGCGGCGGAAGGCGAAGCGTTTGGTAAGCGCGCTCGCCGGTAGATGGATGCTCCGCAACAGCTCCCCCGGCTCGAGCACATTCTTATGATTGCCGGTGACGAAATCCAGCGCGGAGACCTGGCGCGGCTTCCCCTTCCGCGGCCACAAATTATAGCTGCCTTCCAGCGACGTCGTGAGCGAGATCATGGCGCCGGCCGGCAGCGACATGCAGATGTTGCCGCCGACGGTTGCCGCGTTATAGATCTTGAACGACATCAGAAGCGCATGGCTGCACAGTCGCAACAGCGGCGCGGCAGCCCATTCCGTCGGCGCCTGGAACCGCTCAAGCTCGGCAATCGTGCAGGTCGCGGCAATTTCGAGTCCATCGGCCGTGGCCTTGAGCGCGGGCCAGCGCAGCGACTCGAGATCGATCAAGGTGTGGGTGTCGATCTGCGGCGTCGAGAACAGCCAGGTACCGCCGGCGAGCCACGCGCAACCCTCGCGCCACTCGGGAATTTCGTCGGTCGATGCGGGCCGCTTGACCGCGGTAACGGTGTTCAGATTCATGACTGTCGCCTCATGACCCTGTGGCGCTTAACGGCGCGAGAATGCCATGATTCATTGCGCGGCGGATAGCGCCGTCAGGCGCGCGGCGTTACGATTGCGGAGCATCCGACCGAATACCCTTGCTGGTCAAAGCAACAAGGCGCCCCATTCTGCCATGAGCGCACCAGACCCATTCGTTCTCGTTCAGGCACTCGACTGGCTGGCAGAGGGCCGGCGCGTCGCGCTGGCCACGGTCGTTCAGACATGGGGCTCGGCGCCGCAACCGGTGGGCAGCCAGCTCGTGATCGACGCGGAGGGCAATTTCCTGGGTTCGGTGTCGGGAGGCTGCGTCGAGGCCGAGGTCATCACCGAGGCGGCCGACGTGATCGCGACCGGCAAGCCCAAGGCGCTGGAATTCGGCGTCGAGGACAATACGGCCTGGAAGGTCGGTTTGGCTTGCGGGGGCGCCATCCGTATCTTCGTCGAGCCCTTGGCGCCAGGACGCGACCGCTCGCCGGATAGCGTTCTGCCTCGGCTCATGAGCGATGTCGAAGCGCGCCACAAGGTGGCGCTGGTAACGCATCTTGCCACCGGCGTGCGGAGCCTTGCCCATGCGCCAGGTGACTTGGGACATGATCTGGCGCCGGCGCTGGAAGATGCGTTTCGCCGCGGCACAAGCATGGCGGTGGCGGGGAGCGACGGCGAGGTCTTCATCAACGTCTTCAACCCGACGATACGCCT
>DATEVP010000100.1:0-2979 GCA_035258465.1 Hyphomicrobiaceae bacterium | reverse complement strand
GCTTCGGAGAGCTCGTGGCGCAGGTTGACCAGGCGATGACCGCTGAGACTGAGGGCCTGGTCGTGCAGCGCGGTGCGGACGGCACCCATGATCTCGTGCGCTTCTTTCTTGCCCTTGCCCTGCGACCAGACATGCAGCGTCACCACGTGCTCGCTGCCATCCTCGCTGCCGGTGCTCCAGTCCCTGACCAGCGAGTGGCCGAAGGTGAGATAGGGGAAGGCGGAGGCCTGGGGCACGTCGTCATAGACGCGAGGCCCGCCGAGCAGGGCGAGCAGCGTGGCGTCGGCGGCGAGGGTGGCGAAGATCGATTGCTGCAGGGCCCAGCTGGAACTCGACATGGGATACTCCACTCAGCCTGAAGTCGCCGCGTGCGTTGACGGGTGAAATCGTGAGGTCGCCAAATCGTGAAATCGATCTCACGAATTCACGAGCTCACGATTTCACGACACGTCACAGCATGGCGCCGGCGAGCCGCTGGACGGCGCGCTCGAGGGCGGCGCGGCGCTGCTCGGGATCGAGCAGCTGCTCGGAGGCAATCGAAGCCTGCAGCTCGTGCTCGATGTCGGCGCGCAAGCGCTCCGATATGCGCAGAGCGTCGAGGTGCGATCTGAGGGAGGAGGCAGGCTCGACGCGGGTGATGATCCTCACAGGTGGCGCTCCTCGCAGAGACATTTCAGATGATTGCGGCGCGGGACCCCGAGCACGGCGACGATGTCGAGGATGCGCGTATCGCTGCGGAAGCGCATGGCGGGCGTCACGTTCGAGCGGTGGCGGATCCAGACCTCGTGCGTGACGCGGCCGGCCAGCTGATCGGCGCGCAGGCGCTCCTCGCCGCCGATCGGGCGCACCGCGGCCCACAGTTCCGTCACGGTCTCCCAGGTGACGCTGGCCCCGCCGCCGCCGTCGGCAACGCGGCTCTGGGCCTCGAGCGTGAGGAGCTCGCGCAGCGCGCCGATGGTGGGGAAGCTCATAGGCGCACCGAGCGGTAGGGCAGCAGCAATTCCGACACCATCGGCGGCACCGGCACGCCGGGCGCGCCGAGCTCGACCGGCTCGCGGTGCTCGTACCAGTGGGCGACGAGCAGCAGGATGGCCTGGCGGATCGGCGCGGGCACGCTGGCGGCGAGGTTGCCGTAGCCGGCGACGAAGGCGATCTCGATGCCGTTGGCGGCCCGGCTCGGCTTGGGCCAGGCGGCCGTGTCATTGCGCACCAGGCGCGCCGGGTTGGCGGCACCGTCGAGCATGTAGGTGTCGGCGGGCACGGTCTCGATCGACTCGTCGGCCGCGTAGAGGCGCACGGCGGTGATGCTCTGCACGGGCCGCAGCGGCAATCTCACCTCGCGGCTCGCCGGCCAGGCATCGAGGAAGTAGGACCAGGCCTGGGTGATGAAGGCGAGGCCCAGCGCCGCCTCGATGTGCAGGCGCGAGGTGATGATCAGGCTCGAGACCAGCGTGTCCTCGGCGGTGCCGTCGACGCGCATGTGGGCCTTGGCCTCGGCAAGCGTGATGGGCTCGGCGGCCGGACCGCTGGTCAGTACGAGGGCCATGTGAGTTCCTCCGGAAGTTGGGCAGTGGGCAATGGGCAGCAGGCAGTAGATTGCCGAATTGATCCGCTAGCTGCCCATTGCCTACTGCCTATTGCCGATGGGGTCAGACCCGCAGGGTCTGACCCCTGCGAGACCGATGAGGGTGCGAGCGGGACCGCCCCGAGGGGAGGGCAAGAGACGATCCCGCTCGCGTTCGCTCGAGGCCCGCGCGGAGGGAAGCGCGGGCCAACGCACCTGCCCCGCAGGCAGGCGGGTCAGGCGCGAGCCGAGCGAATGTTGAAGAGAGGCAGTCGGCAGTGGGCAATCGGCAGTCGGGAAGAAGCCGATTCCTGTTGCCTACCGACTATTGCCAGCCGACGGAGCAAGTTTCTGCCCCTCACCCTCGGAACACGTCCGTGGGCAGGCCCCGACCCTCTCCCCGCGCTGACAGCGAACGCGGAAGCGTTGGCGATGCGCGGGGAGAGGGGGACCGTCAGGCGGCGAACTTCAGCAGCTTGATGGCGTCGAAGTCCTGGACGCCGCCGCCGACGCGCTTGGTCGTGTAGAACAGCACGTAGGGCTTGGAGCTGTAGGGGTCGCGCAGGATGCGGATGCCGACGCGATCGACGATCAGGTAGCCGCGGCGGAAGTCGCCGAAGGCCACCGAGTAGCTGTCGGTGGCAAGGTTCGGCATGTCCTCCGATTCCGCCACGGGGAAGCCCATCAGCAGCGAGGCGTCGCCGGCCTTGGCGGCGGGCTGCCACAGGTAGTTGCCGTCGCCGTCCTTCATCTTGCGGACCACCGCCTGCACGGCGCGATTGAAGACGAAGGTGCCGTTGGCGCGATAGCCCGACTTCACCGCGTAGACGAGGTCGATCAGCTTGTCGCCGGGATCGGTGGAGGCGAAGGCGCCGTTCACGCCGGTCTTGATGAAGCCGATGTTGCCCCAGCTCCAGGACGCGTTGTCGACCTTGGTGTAGTCGAGGAAGCCCTTGGGCTTGGCGGTGCCGTTGCCGGTGACGAAGGCCGTGCCTTCCTGCTGGGCGAAGGCATCGCGCACCTCCTCGGCGATCCACTCCTCGATGTTGACCGCGCTGTCGTCGAGCAGCGAGGAGGTCGCCGCCGGCATGGCGTAGAGCTCCATGGTCGGGAAGGCGAGCTCGGCCAGCGTCGGCGTATCGGTCTCGGGCCGCGCCGCCGTCTCTCCGATCCAGCCGGTCTCGGCACCGCTGATGGCGAACGGCTTCTTGTAGACCGAGCCGGACACCTGGCGGATGCCGGCGATTGCCCGGATCGGCGAGATGTTCTGCACCGCGCGATTGATGGAGCGCTCGAGCTCGTCGGGGACGAGGTAGCCGCCGTCGGGGTCGGAGCCGACCGAGAGGGCCTTGGCTTCGAGGTCGCGCAAGGCGCTCATCTCGCCCTTGCGCACGTAGGCGTCGAAGGCGGCCTTG
>DATEVP010000099.1:0-3174 GCA_035258465.1 Hyphomicrobiaceae bacterium | reverse complement strand
CGCTGCGACATCCACAGAGGCAGGCGGATGGGGAACGGCAGCCAACTCGATACAACATTCTTGAAGAATCCGGCCAGCCTTGGCATTCATGGTGCCGCCATGCCGAGCGCCGACGAGCTGGAGCACGAACTCATCACCCTGCGGGACTGGCTGCGCTATGCCGTCAGCCAGTTCAACGCGGCGGGATTGGCCTATGGCCACGGTACGGCCACGGCCCTCGATGAGGCCGCCTATCTGCTGCTGCATACCCTGCATCTGCCCGTCGACCAGCTCGAGCCCTGGCTCGATGCGCGCTTGCCGATGGCCGAGAGGCGGGCTCTGCGCGAGATCATCGAAAGGCGTATCGCCACGCGCAAACCCGCCCCCTACCTGACCAACGAGGCCTTTGTGCAGGGGCATTCCTTCTATGTCGACGAGCGGGTGATCGTGCCCCGCTCCTATATCGGCGAGCTGCTCGGGAAAGGCCTCGTGGGCGTCGTTGCCGACCCGGACGCCGTCGAGCGGGTCCTGGACCTGGGCACAGGCAGCGGGTGCCTAGCGATTCTCGCTGCACTGGCATTCCCGAATGCGCAGATCGACGCCGGCGACGTGTCGGCCGAGGCGCTGGCCGTCGCCCGGCGCAATGTCGCCGATTACGGGCTGGAGGCCCGCATCACGCTCATCCAATCCGATCTGTTCCGCGCGCTCGGCGACCGGCGCTATGACCTGATCCTGGCCAATCCGCCGTACGTCAACGCCGCCGCGCTGGCCGGCTTCCCGCCCGAATTCGCGGCCGAGCCGGGGCTTGCGCATGCCGGCGGCGCCGACGGGCTCGATCTCGTGCGCCGCATCCTCGCCGACGCGGCAGCTCACCTCGCGCCGGACGGGGCGCTGGTGGTCGAGGTGGGCACGGGCCGAAACATTCTGGAGCAGGAGTATCCGCGTCTGCCTTTTCTGTGGCTGGACACGGCCGAGAGCGAGGGCGAGGTGTTCGCGCTTTCCGCGGCGGCTTTGCAAGCGCCTGTCGAGCGCCGGGCGCGCACGCTTCCATAACTCGCAGGCCAGCTCGCGGCCTTCGGCGAGCTTGAAATTACCACTGCAATTTAGTCGTTCTTTCCAGCGTTGCCCATCTGCTAGGCTGCGGCGCGAGAGATCCCATGACCGGCCCCAATCCCTTCACCAGCACCGAGCGGCGCCCTCACATCGACGGCCTGTTCCATCCGCACGAGACGGGGCTGGCCAATCGCAACAGCGGCATTCTGCTCGAAGCGCTGCGCCATGACGTGACGCCTATTGGCTTGCATTACCTGCTCAATCATTTCGACGTCCCCTACGTGCCGCGCGACGCCGGCTGGCGCGTGGAAATCGGCGGACGCGTGCGCAACTCCGGGAGCATCTCGCTCGACGAGGTCAAGCGGCTGCCCTCCCGCACGCTGCGGGTGACGCTGGAGTGCGCCGGCAACGGGCGCGCGGCCATGACGCCGCGCTATCCAAGTATGCCTTGGGCCGGCGAGGCTGTGGGCACGGCTGAGTGGACCGGCACGCCGCTGCGCCATGTTCTCGATCGTGCCGGTCTCCTGGACGACGTGGTGGAAATCGCCTTCATCGGCGCCGATCGCGGCTTCGACCGCGGCCAGGAGCATGACTACGGCCGCAGCCTCGAGCGCGAGATGGCGATGGGCGAGGACATCCTCGTGGTGTGGGCCATGAACGGAGCGCCGCTCCTGCCGCAGCACGGGGCTCCCCTGCGCCTCGTCGTGCCCGGCTGGTACGGCATGGCAAGCGTCAAGTGGCTGCAGCGCATCGAGGCGCTCGACAAGCCCTACGACGGCTTCCAGCAGGTCGCGACCTACATGTATCGGCCCGTGCCCGAGGGGCCGACCACGCCGGTAACGACGATGCGCGTAAAGTCGCTGCTGGTGCCGCCGGGCATCCCCGATTTCTACACGCGCGCCCGTATGGTTGAAGCTGGGGAGGTACCGTTGTTCGGGCGGGCCTGGTCCGGCGGCGGCGTTCCGATCGCCCGGGTCGAGGTCGGCGTTGACAGCGCCTGGCACGACGCCCAGCTGGAGCCCCGGCACGGGCCGTTCGCCTGGACCGGCTGGCGCTTCACATGGAAAGCAGGGCGCGGCGAGCACGAGCTTTCCTGCCGCGCGACCGATGCCAACGGCGAGACGCAGCCGCTCGAAGCGAGCTGGGATTCGGGCGGGTTCGGCAACAATGTCGTGCACCGTGTGCAGGTCACGGTAAGATAGACCGCATGCAGGACGCCATCGAGGTTTCGCTCTGGCGCGGCAAGGCGGACGGCCGCTATCGGACCTATCGCGTGCCCCAGCGCCAGAATCAGACGGTGCTGGATCTCGTCACCTGGGTGCAGCGCCACGCCGACCCCACGCTCTCCTATCGCTTCGCCTGCCGTGTCGGCATGTGCGGCAGCTGCGCCATGACGGTCAACGGCCGGCCGCGCTGGACCTGCCGCACGCATGCGTCGCGGGTGATCGAGAACGGCCGCATCGAGATCGGGCCGCTCGCCAACATGGCCGTTATCAAGGATCTGGCTTGCGACATGGGCGCCTTCTTCGACAAGTGGGAGAAGGCCAAGGGTGCCTTTGCGCCGAGCAAGACCAGGCACGATCCGATCGAGAAGATCGCACCCGGCAGTGCGCAGCGCCTCGCCGCCGACGCGGCCATCGAGTGCATCAATTGCGGCGTCTGTCATGCCGCGTGCGACACCGTGCGCTGGAACGAGGACTATCTGGGGCCGGCGGCGCTCAATCGTGCCTGGACCCTCGTCAACGATGTGCGCGATGCCGCCAATCCCGCGCGGCTCGCGGCAGTGGCGGCGAACGGCGGCTGTCACGCCTGCCACTCGCATCAAAGCTGCCAGCAGCATTGTCCGAAGGCGCTGAACCCCACCGCCTCCATTGCCGGCCTGAAGCGGCGAACGATGCAGGCGTATATCAGGGGGGAGCTGTCGTGACGGTAGGCGGAGCCGCGTGGGGTTTCCCCTCCCCCTCGAGGGGGGAGGAAGACGCGCCACGACTTAGCTCGCGGCCACGCACTCCAACTTGCCCCCATACTGGCCGGAGCGAGCTAAGTCGTTCGGCGCGTCAGGTGGGGGTGTCTGTCGCGTACGCCGCGGTCACCCCCACCCGATGCGTCCAGCGACTTAGATCGGCCGTTGCGTGCGCGGCG
>DATEVP010000098.1:0-6125 GCA_035258465.1 Hyphomicrobiaceae bacterium | reverse complement strand
CATTGCGTCTGTATCGATATCATCGCGTTCTGAATACGGGGTGACTCGTGCCCACGGTTCGGCTCCGGCGCCTCATCTTCGGCCTGGCAGCGCTGCTGCTACCGGCGCCGCTCCTCAATGCCGCGTTGCCGAAGCACAATCCGGCGCCGCAGAGCAGCACGCTCGCCGGCCAGTTCCTGATCGCCTCGCCGGCCATGGGCGACCCGCGCTTCCGGCGCACGGTCATCTTGATGGTGCGGCATAACAAGGACGGCGCCCTGGGCATCACCATCAATCGGCCCGCCGGCGAGAAAACGCTCGCGCACTTTCTGGAGGCGCTCGGTGAGAAGGACGCCACCGCCCCGGAGGGCAACGTGCGACTGTTTGCGGGCGGCCCTGTGCAGCCCGAGGTCGGCTTCGTCGTGCACACGGACGACTATCGGCGCAAGGAGACGATGGTCGTCAACGGGCGCCTGGCCGTCACATCGAGCCGCGAGGTGCTGGTCGACATCGGCCACAAGCGAGGCCCGGAAAAGGCGCTCGTTGCCTTCGGCTATGCCGGCTGGGGACCCGGCCAATTGGAGAGCGAGCTCGCGCGCGACGACTGGTTCACCGCCCCCGCGGATCCCGACCTGGTCTTCGACGAGCCGCGCGAGAAGGTCTGGGACCAGGCCATGGCCCGCCGGCCGAAGGATTTGTGAAGATGCCGTTGGCTCCCCCTCGCCTCGGGCCGGGCTTCGACCTATAATTGGCCATGAACATTACCCTGACCCCAGAACAGCAGAAGTGGCTTGAAACAGAGGTCGCCGCGGGCCATTTCGATTCGATCGACGATGCGGTAGCCGCCGCGATAGCCGAGCTGATGACGCTGAGCGGCGATGATCTCGCGTGGGCAAAACCCTACGTTGAACAGGCACGAGCCTCTGTTGCGCGCGGCAACGTGATTTCAGGCGATGAGTTCTTCAAGCGGCTTGTTCGGAAACTGGAAACGCTTCAGTCGCCATGACGCGGCTTCTCGTCACCGCCGAAGCCGAAACCGACCTCAACGATATCCTCGACTATCTCTACAAGGAGGCTGGCGCACCCGTCGCGGCTTCCTACGGCCGCAAGTTCGCCGCCATCATCGAGCGCCTTGTCGAGTCTCCCGGCATCGGTGCGCCACGGCCCGCGCTCGGCCGGGATGCGCGCATCGGCATCGTGCCACCATACGTGCTCATCTACGATTTTACGGCGGCGGATGACACCTTGACCTTGCTTCGCGTCGTCCATGGCAAGCGCAATATCACCCGTCGACTGATCACTCGCCGGTGAGGCCTACCCGACATTCCGTCCGGTGAGCGGCTACTTCTGCAGAAAGCGATAGCGGACGGGGCGGCCGCTGATGCCTTCGGCGGCGGAGAGGATGGCGTTCACGTCGAGGCCGTAGTGGCCGTAGAGCTCGGGGATCGAGCCCGATTGGCCGAAATGCTCGACGCCCAGGGCCCGTATGCGGTGCCCGCACACGCCGCCGATCCAGGACAGCGCCTCGGGGTAGGCGTCGGTGATGGTGACGATGCCCGCATCGCGCGGCAGCGCGGAGAGCAGCCCCTCGACCGTCGCGCGCACCTCCGGCTGCCCCTGCTCGCGCGCCCGCTGGGCCGCGTGCCAGCCGGCGGAGAGGCGATCGGCGGAGGTGACCGCCAGCACGCCGACGCCGCGCCGGTCCTCGCTCAAGAGCCCAGCCGCCTCGATCGCCTCGGGCGCCACGGCGCCCGTGTAGACGATGGCCAGCTCGGTGCCGGGCTCGGGCCGGCGCAGCCAGTAGCCGCCGTCGATGATGGCACTGCTGAGCTCGCGCGTCATGGCCCGGCTCGGCTGATCGAGCGGCCGCGTGGAGAGGCGCAGATAGACCGAGCCGCCCTTCTCGTCGCGATGCCAGCGCTCCTCCTTGTCCTCGGCGCCCTCGCGCTGGATGTAGTCGAAGGCCCACTCCATGATGGCGGCCAGCTCATCGACATAGGCCGGCTCGAAGGCGGCGAGCCCGTCCTGCGCCATGCCGATCAGCGGCGTGCCGATCGACTGATGCGCGCCGCCTTCCGGGGCCAGCGTGATGCCAGCCGGCGTGCCGACCACGATAAAGCGGGAGTCCTGGTAGCAGGCGTAGTTGAGGGCATCGAGGCCGCGGCAGACGAAGGGGTCGTACAGCGTGCCGACGGGCAGCAGCCGCTCGCCGAACAGCGTATGCGACAGCCCCAGCGCGGACAGCATCAGGAACAGGTTCATCTCGGCGATGCCGAGCTCGAAGTGCTGGCCCTTGGGGCTCATCACCCAGCGCTGCGGCGACATCAGGCCCCGCTCCTTGAACAGGTCCTCCTGGCTCACCATCGAGAACAGGCCGCGCCGGTTCACCCATGGGCCGAGGTTCGTGGACACGGTCACGTCGGGCGAGGTGGTGACGATGCGCTCCGCCAGCGGCCCGCCGGCGCGCGCGATCTCGTCGAGGATGCGCCCGAAGCCGGCCTGCGTCGCCATTGGCCCTTTCGCCTCGACTTTCGGAAACGGCGCCACGGGCACGGGTGACGCCCGCATCCGGCGCCGCCCCTTGCGGTTGAAGGGCACCTGGCCGAGAAAGCGCTCGATGCCATCGTGGGGCAGGCCTAGGCCTGCGAACTTGTCCCACTCCTCGCCCTGGTTGATGCCTTCGCGCGCGCGCAGCTCGTTCATCTGCGCCTTGGTCATCAGCCCGGCGTGGTTGTCCTTGTGGCCCTGGAACGGCAGGCCCAGCCCCTTGATGGTGTAGGCGATGAAGCACACCGGCTGGGCCGATGGCGCCGCCGCGAAGGTCTCGAGGATCATCTCCATGTCGTGCCCGCCGAGATTGGTCATCAGCCGGGCAAGCGCCTCGTCATCGTGGCGGCGGATAAGGCCAAGCGTATCGGGATGGATGGCGAGATCGTCCTCCAGCTGGCGCCGCCAGCCCTTGGCGCCCTCGAACACCAGCGCCGAGTAGAGCATGTTGGGGCAGTCGTCGATCCACTGCTTGAGGCGCTCGCCGCCAGGCTCGGCAAACACCCGCTGCAGCAGCTTGCCGTACTTGAGGAGCACGACCTTCCAGCCGAGGTTCTCGAACAGGCCGGCCATCTTCATGAACAGCCGGTCCGAGACGACCGAGTCGAGGCTCTGGCGGTTGTAATCGATCACCCACCAGCAGTTGGTGAGCCCGTGCTTCCAGTATTCGAGCAGCGCCTCGTGGACGTTGCCTTCGTCGATTTCGGCGTCGCCCATCAGCGCCACCATGCGTCCCTTGGGCCAGTCGCGGCTCCAGCCCTTGGCGTGCACGTAGTCCTGGACGAAGCTGGCAAAGCCGGTGACAGCGACGCCAAGGCCGACCGAGCCGGTGGAGAAGTCCACGTCGCACGTGTCCTTTGTGCGCGAGGGGTAGGACTGCGCACCGCCGAAGCCGCGGAAGTTCTGCAGCTTGTCGAGCGTCTGGTTGCCGAGCAGGTACTGGATGGCATGGAACACCGGGCTCGCGTGCGGCTTCACCGCCACGCGGTCCTCGGGGCGCAGGATGTGGAAGTAGAGCGCGGTCATCAGCGTCACGAGCGAGGCGGAGGAGGCCTGATGCCCGCCCACCTTCAGGCCGTCGCCGCGGTCGATCTCGTGGTTGGCGTGATGGATCATGTAGGAGGAAAGCCAGAGCACCTTGCGCTCGAGCTGGCGCAGCATGTCGAGCGTGGAGATGTCGCCGGGCACCATGCGCGCGCCTTCCATCAGCGCGTCCCTCCCGGATTGGAGCGCACGGCGACCTCGAAGCCGGCGGCCTTGAGGCGCGCCACGGTCTCCTGCAAGTGCGCGCGGTCGCGCGTCTCGATCACCACCTCGAGCAGGGCGGCCTTCGCCGGCAGATCGGAGAACACGCGCTGGTGCGTCACGTCGACGATATTGGCGCCCGCTTCGCCCAGGATGTTGGCGACCTTGCCGAGCGTGCCCGGCCGGTCGACCAGGTCGATGCCGAGCTGGGTGAGACGTCCCTCGCGGGCAAGCTCCCGCGTCAGCACGCTCGCCAGCAGGCGGGTGTCGATGTTGCCGCCGCAGAGCACGAGGCCGACGGTGCGCCCCCTGAACCAGGCCGGATCCTGCAGCGCCGCGGCGAGCCCGGCCGCGCCGGCGCCCTCCACCACCGTCTTTTCGATGTTGATGAGCAGGCTGACGGCGTGCTCGATCTCGGGCTCCGACACCAGCAGGATATCGTCGACCAGCTGGCGCACGATGGGCTCGGTGAGGTGCCCCGGCGCCTTCACGGCAATGCCCTCGGCCAGCGTATCGCCGCGCATGGGCAGCTGCGTGCCCTTGATGGCGTTGTACATGGACGGATAAAGCGCGGCCTGCACGCCGATGATGCGGATGCTCGGCTTCAGGGCCTTGGCGGCGACAGCAATGCCGCTGATCAGCCCGCCACCGCCGATGGGCACGACCAGGGTGTCGATCTCCGGCGCCGCACCCAGCATCTCCAGCGCGATCGTACCCTGCCCGGCGATGACCAAGGGATCGTCATAGGGGTGGATGAAGGTGAGCCCCTTGTCGCGCCCGTGCTTGTGGGCGAAGGCCGCCGCTTCTTCCACCGTCTCGCCGGTGAGGACCACGTCGGCGCCATGGCGGCGCGTGTTGACGACCTTCACCGTCGGCGTGTTGACCGGCATGACGATGGTGGCGGGGATGCCGAGCCGGCGCGCGTGATAGGCGACGCCCTGGGCGTGGTTGCCGGCCGACATGGCGATTACGCCCCGCGTCCTCTCCGCCTCCGACAGGGCCGAGAGACGGTTGACGGCGCCGCGCTCCTTGAAGGAGGCGGTGAACTGCTGGTTCTCGAACTTGAGCCAGACCTTGCAGCCGAGGATCTCCGACAGCGTGCGGCTGCAATCGCAGTCGGTGGCGACGATGGCATCGGTCATGGTGCGCCGCGCGGCTTCGATATCGTCGAGCGTTACCGCCGGCGCCCTGCCGGGCGGCGCCGAAGCCTTGATCGATTTGCGTGCGGCCATGACCTCTTCTCGTGCAAGCGCCGTCAATCTAGGCGGGCGAGCGACGCATGTCGTTGCGGTTTCGCGCGCGCCCTCGGAAGGTAACCGCAACGTGAGCGGCTGTGCCATCCGCCATGCGAGCAACCGGTAACCTCAAGAAACACCACGTGTTCCTGAACGCAAGATAAACGCGCCATTCAGCCCGCGCTCAAGCCGGTTGGGCTAGCTTGCCCACAGACATCCGGGCCAGGCACAGGCCTTGCAACAGCCCCTGCATAGGGTCGGGCCCAGGAGATGCAACGTGAGCCTCAAGACGTTCCTGCTCGCCGTCACCGCTGCCGCCGCCATCTTCGGCGCGGCCGTGGTCGGCGTGCCGTCCACGTCGGACAAGCCGGGCGAGGCTCCGCAGATCATCGTCCGCGCCGACTAGCCTGACGTGCCGATGCCGGCACCGGCCATAAGCGCTGACAAGCGCGCCTCCATTCGCTAATAGTCGCCCCCGAAGGACCCTGGCCGGCCTGGCCAGAGCCGCGGCACGAGGAGACCGACATGGCGAAGGTGGCGTGGATCGGATTGGGCGTCATGGGCTACCCCATGGCCGGGCACATCCGCAAGAAGGGGGGGCACGACCTCACCGTCTACAACCGCAACAGCGCCAAGGCCGAGGCGTGGGCCAAGGAATTCGGCGGCAAGACCGCCCCGACACCGGCCGAAGCTGCCAAGGACCAGGACTTCGTGTTCTGCTGCGTGGGCAACGACAACGATCTGCGCGAGGTGACGCTGGGGGCCAAGGGTGCCTTCCAGGCGGTCCGCAAGGGCGCCGTCTTCATCGACAACACGACGGCATCGGCCAACATCGCGCGCGAGCTTTACGCCGCCGCCAAGGGCAAAGGCTTCGACTTCCTCGATGCGCCCGTCTCCGGCGGACAGGCCGGCGCGCAGAACGGCGCGCTGACCGTCATGGTGGGCGGCGATCCTGCCCCCTTCGACCGCGCCAAGCCCGTCATCGACCACTACGCGCGCATGGTCACCCTGATCGGGCCGGCGGGCGCGGGTCAGCTCACCAAGATGGTCAACCAGATCATCGTCGCCGTCACCGTGCAGGGCGTCTCCGAAGGCCTGGCCTTCGCGCAGAAGGCCGGC
>DATEVP010000097.1:0-7952 GCA_035258465.1 Hyphomicrobiaceae bacterium | reverse complement strand
GCCGGTGTCGGCGTGGCGACGCAGAAGGGCGGGCTGCTGCCGATCACCCAGCACGCGCTCGCGGTCATCGCCAGCACCGGCTACCACGCCTACGAAGGCATCGCCACCGATCTCAACGAGCGCGAGACGATCGGGCGCGATCTCGGCCAGAACAACGTGCTGTTCCTGCGCAACCACGGCCTGCTGACGGTGGGCCGCACGGTCGGCGAGGCCTTCATCTGGATGTATCGGGCCGAGCGGGCCTGCCGCATGCAGCTGGCCTTCCAGCAGTCGGGCGCCGAGCTGATGCCGATCCCCGAGGAGGTGCAGCGCGTAACCATCGAGCGCAACCGCTTCAACAATTCCGATAAGGGCTACCGGCCGATCGGCAAGCACGAGTGGCCGGCGCTGCTGCGCCGGCTGGACCGGGAAAGCCCGGGCTACGGGGAGTAGTCTGCCGTCCCGAGAAATTCACAGATGCCCTCGACGGCGGAGAAGGGATCGAGCTTGGCGAAGGCTCTGCTGCCGCTGTTTGCTCTTTCCCTGCTCGCCGCCCCCGTCGAATATCTCGCCCACGAAGGCGCGCACTATCTGGCCGCCCGGCTCTTTGGGGCGAACGCGACGCTGCATTTCGACCGCGTGTCACTGGGCGGCGCCCGGCTGGGCCCTTGGCAAAGCCTCGCTTTCACGGCAGCCGGCCCTCTCGCCGACTGGGTCGTCGGTATCGCCGCGCTCCTGTTGCTCGTGCGCCGCTATACGCTGCTGCGGCTGGTGTTCGCCATCTGGCTCGCGCGGCCGCTGCAGTTCCTGCCGGCCTTGCTGGGGATCGATCTGCCTTCCGTTGGTTCCGGGGCGGACCTGCGTTTCACCGATGAGGCCCTTCTGGCCCGGGCGGTCGGCCTGTCGCCTGAGGCGTTCATCTGGCTGGAGACGGCGGTGGCCGCACCGCTGCTGGCCGAGATCGTCCTGCTCATGCCGCCGCCCCGGCTTGCCGTGCTTGCGACGCTCGCGCTCGGCGTATTCACGGGATGGGCCGGCTGGCTGATCTTCGGCCAGTACGTCCTGCCGTAGAAGGCCACCGAAAAAGCCGGGGCGGCCTTGCAGTCGCGTTGGTCCTTCCCCACCTTGTGCCGCCGGCGGAGCTTGAGTTGTTCAAGGCAAGCCGGCACGCGGCGGGGCGAAGACGGAGAGCGACATGCACGTGGCGGCATTCACCAAGCCGGGGCGGTTCTGGCGCGGCAATCTGCACACCCACTCCACGCGCTCGGATGGCCGCCTGCCGCCCGAGGCGGTCGCCGCCTTCTACAAGGACGCCGGCTACGACTTCCTGGCGCTGACCGATCATTTCTGGGACTGCTACGGCTATCCCGTCACCGATACGCGGCCGCTGCGCTCCAAGGGCTTCACCACGCTGTTCGGTGCCGAGATCCACGCGCCGATCACGGCCAAGAGCTACGACTGGCACGTGGTGGCGGTGGGCCTGCCGCTCGATTTCGCCCCCTGTACCGAGGGCGAGACCATGCCGACCATGAGCCGACGCGCGGCGGCCGCCGGCGCCTTCCTCGGCATCGCCCATCCGCAGTGGTACGGGCTCACCGTGGAGGATGCGCTGTCGCTACCCGAGGCGCACGCGGTCGAGATCTACAACCACAGCTGCGCGGTGGAGTGCGACCGCGGCGACGGCCTCGTGGTGCTCGAGGATGCGCTGGCGCGGGGGCGGCGCCTCAACGCCTACGCGGCGGATGATGCGCATTTCGCCTCGCCCGATGCCGGCGGCGGCTGGGTGATGGTGAAGGCCGACGCGCTGGAGCCGGAGCCGCTGCTCGAGGCCCTGAAGCGCGGGGAGTTCTATTCGAGCCAGGGGCCGCAGATCCACGATATTTCGGTTCGTGGAGACGAGGCGGTGGTCGCCTGCTCGCCGGCGAGCGCCGTGGTCGCGGTCGGGGCCGGGATCGGCTCGCGCCTGGTGCACGGCCGGGACCTCACCCGCGCGACCGTGTCGCTGGAGGGCTGCGAGGGCAGCTACGTCCGCATCACTGTCGCCGACGACAAGGGCCGCCGCGCCTGGAGCAATCCGATCTGGCGCGAGGGGTGAGGCGGACGCCGCACGGTGCGACCGGGCGTCTGGTCCGGCGCCCGCCGCCTGCCGGCGCCATCGCCATCAGGTTGCGTTGACCGATGCGCTGCCTCGCTCAGCGCCTTTCAGCCTGCACCCCGCAGACCGGACAGCGCAAACTGGTTCCCTCGGGGCTGGTCGGGTGCAGCTGGCTGCCAGACAGCCTGAACTCGTGGAACAGCGCGCATTCCGTCTCGAACGCCGCCCGCGACGACGCCGAGTAATCGAACTTGAAGAGGCTGTCGAAGCCGAGGTAGTCGAGCAGCAAGGCGCGGATATCGCTGTCGGACCGCCCCACGAGATTGACGCAGAAGCGCTTGTGCGCGTCGGCACGGCCGAGCGCATAGACGCCAGCCGATCGGCGGCTCACGAGGGCATCCACATCGTCGAGCGAAAGGCGATAGGGCCCCTGCAGTTGCGCCCCGGTTGTTGTCATGTCCTGCCCTCCTGAGTACCGTCCGCCGACCGAACCAATTGTACAGACATTCAGCCTACATCCATATGTATGCCCTTTACATCTTAATCCCTAGTTACCAACTCGCCTTTTGGCGACCGGCTCGATGGGCTGCGAGGGCCCCTGGGTTCCGGGTCGCGGTCAGCGATGACAAGGGCGGGCGCGGCCGGAGCGCGTGGCAGGATCAACCGGCGGCGGCAGCGCAACCGCGGGCGGAGAGCGTTGAAGGCAAAGGGGACTATTTGCCGATTTTGGCGGGCCCCTGCCCTTTGGCGGGGCTCGCGCCTGCGCGCTGAGGGCAGTCGCAGATCACCCCGTCTAGCGCGGGCAGATGTAGCCGGTGCCGCTGGGGTTCTTGAAGCAGCCGACCGACTCGGGCAGCAGCCATTTCGGCAAATAGAGCACCACCTCGGGGAACAGCACCACGAAAGCGATGGTCAGCAGGAACACGATGTAGAGCGGGAACGATCGCAGCATCGCCTTGTAGAACGGCACGCCGACGAATTTCGCGGCGATCAGCAGCGACAACCCATAGGGCGGCGTGATCAGCCCGAACACCAGCGTGGTGATGATCACCACGCCCATGTGCACCGAGTTGATGTCGCCCAGCTCCGTCAGCTTCAGGATGATGGGCATGAAGATGATGATGGCCGGCACCGCGTCGACGAAGTCGCCGACGATGATGAACAGCAGCACCAGCAGCAGCATGATCATGCGCGCGTCGGTCCCGGCGTAGGCCTGGATGTATTCGGCGACCGTGTCCGGCCCGCGCAGGTAGGCCAGCATCCAGCCGAAGGCGGAGGCGCCGGCGACGGCCGCCAGGGGCAGCGAATACAAGAGGCCCGTGTACATGAAATCCGACGGCAGGTTGCGGACGTGCCGCGGCCGCAGGATCGGGATCAGGACCAGGAGGATGTAGAACGCGGCCGCCATGCCGGCCTCCGTCGGCGTGAACCAGCCGGTCAGGATGCCGCCCATGATGAGCACCGGGATGACCATGGGCAGAGCGGACCCGCGCGCCGCGGCGAAAATCTCGACCAGGGGCGCGCGGGGCTTGAGGTGGCCGGTGGGCCCGAAGAAATAGCTGTAGACCATCAGGCCGATGCCGATCATCACGCCGGGCACGACGCCGGCCAGGAACAGCCCGCCGATCGATACGTTGCCGGTCGCTCCGTAGACCACGGCCATGATCGACGGCGGGATCAGATTGGCGATGGTGGAGGCCGATGCGATCAGCGCGGCGGTGAAGGCGCGGTCGTATTTCTCCTTGTCCATCTCCGGCGCGATGCTGCGGCTCAGCACCGCCACGTCGGCGGCCGAGGACCCGGAGATGCCGGCGAAGAACATGCTGAACAGGGTCACCACCTGCGCCAGGCCGCCGCGCAGATGCCCAACCAGCGCCTGGGCCAGGCGGATCATGCGCCGGGTCACTTCCGACGACGTCATCAGCTCGCCGACCAGGAGGAAGAAGGGGATCGCCAGCAGGGTTTCGGAATCGATGCCGTGGAACAGCTGGCCGATGATCGACTGGAAGCTGATGGGCGTCAGCGCGGTGGCGACCAGCACGCCGCCGATCAGCGCGAAGGCCACCGGCACGCCCATATAGCCGAGGCTCAGGAACACCAGGCCCATCAGCACGAGGATCATGCCTTGGCTCATTCGACGGGCTCCGCGCCGAACTCCGAGTCCTCGGGCCCGGCGTAGCCGTTCTTGAAGCCATTGACGATCTGCTCGACCGTGAAGAGCGCGATCAGCACACCCGACATCGGCACGATTGCGGTGTAGACCGTCATGGGGACGAGCGACGGCATGCGAAAGCTGCCGAGGTCCAAGAGCGCGTTCTGCACGCCAAACCCCACCATGAAGCCGGCGATCACCAGCATGATGACTCGATTGACGGTTTCGATCGCCTGTCGCTTTGCGCCCCGCATGCGCCGCGTGATCTCGGCGAGGTAGATGTGGTCCAGGCGGCGCGTGGCGGCGGCCATGCCGATGAAGACGCCCCAGGCGAAGAAGCCGGTGGTGACCTGCTGCAGCCACAGCCACGGGTAGCCGATGGTGCGCGTCGTCACGTCGAAGAACACGCATAGCGTGAACCCGAACATGCACACGCCGCACAGGATCATCAAAAGCGCTTCGAGCCAGTCGAGCGCCGGCCATTTCAGGTGCCGGTGCCGCTGGATGACGAGGGCACGGTTGATCGCAAATTCGCTGCTGTCGGCCATGATCGCGCCATCCGCTCACAAAGCGGCGGTGCCGGACCGGGCACCACCGCCTGCAAGTTCGCTTTCGCGGCCTTAGCTACTTAACCTTGCGGACGAGATCCAACAGCTTCACGGCGTGCGGGCCGAGCTCCTTGGCGAGCTGATCCTGGATCGGGGCCGCGGCCTTGGCGAAGCCCGACTTGTCCACGGTGGCGACGATCTTCACCCCCAGCTTCGTCAGCTTCTCAGCCGAGTCCTTTTCGAGCTTGAGCGCGTGCGGCGGCTCGAGCTTGCCGACCTCCGCGGCAGCCGTCTCGACCCACTTCTTCTCGTCGGCACTGAAGCTCTTCCAGGTCTTGTCGCTGACCCAGACCATGTTGTTGTTGGCCTCGTGCTCGGTCATGTTGAGCACCGGCGCCACCTCGTAGTGCTTGTTGGACAGGTAGACGTTGACGCCGTTCTCGGCGAAGTTCACCACGCCCGTCTGCAGGCTGGTGTAGACCTCGCCGAAGGGCATGTGCACGGTCTGGGCGCCATAGGCCGGAAAGTGCGTATCCTCGGTCTTGGTCGCCTGCACGCGGATCTTCTTGCCCTTGAGGTCGTCGACCTTGGTGATCTCGGTCTTGCCGTAGATGTGGCGGAAGCCCAGCGTGATCAGCGCCAGCGCGTGCGCGCCCTGCACCGACTCGGCGATCATCGCCTTGAATGCGCTCACCACGCCCGGATCGGCGACGGCCTTGGCCAGGTGCGCCTCGTCGCGGAAGATGAAGTGCAGCGAGAAGACGCCGGCCTGCGGCGCCACGGTCGAGGCATTGGCCGTCGAGGTGATGATGAAGTCGATGTCGCCCGAGCGCAGCTTCTGCAGCATCACCGGCTCCTGGCCGAGCTGCGCGCCGGGGAACTGGTCGATCTTGAGCTTGCCGCCGGAGAGCTCGCCCAGACGCTTCTCGAACAGGTCCCCGGCAAAGCCATAGCCCGTCGTCTTGGGCTGGTCGTAGCCGAAGGTCAATTTGCGTTGCGCCGCGGCCTCGTCCGGCAAGGCGATGCCCGCCAGCCAAAGGAAGGCGGCGCCCATCGCCACGCGCTTCAAGGTTATCGTCATCGTCCTATTCCTCCCTGGTGCTTACTTCATTGATGATTGATGCATGGTTGGACGGAGCGTCGCGCGCCGCGTGCCTGCTCGTCAAGGCAAACCGAAGGCTCAATTGATGCGGCGCTCGTGCCCGCGCCAGTAGGGCTCGCGCAGCACGCGCTTCAGGAGCTTGCCGGAGGGGTTGCGGGGGAGTGCGTCGGTGAAGTCGACCGAGGTTGGGCACTTGAAGTGGGCGAGGCGGGCGCGGGCGAAGGCGATGAGGTCGGCCGCCTCGAGCGTCCTGCCCGAGCGCGGCACGACGACGGCCTTGACGGCCTCGCCCCACTTGTCGTCCGGCACGCCGATCACGGCCACGTCGCCGACGTCGGGGTGGTCGGCCAGCACGTTCTCGATCTCGGCTGGATAGATGTTCTCTCCGCCCGAGAGGATCATGTCCTTGAGGCGGTCGTGGAGGAAGAGGTAGCCGCCGGAGAGATAGCCGGCATCGCCGGAGCGGAACCAGCCGGCGCCGTCGGGCTGGCGGCCGACGAACACGTCCTCGGTGGCCCCGGGCATGCGCCAGTAGCCCTTCATGTTCTGCTCGGTGTGGATCCACACCTCGCCGATGATGCCCTCCGCGGTGTCCCGGCCGGTTGAGGGATCGACCACGCGCAGCTCGACGCCGCGCATCGGCCGCCCCGCCGAGCGCAGCAGATGGCGGCGATCGCCAGTGGGATCGTGGTCATCCGGCGGCAGCGCGGTGACGGCGCCGGTGGTCTCGGTCAGCCCGTAGACCTGGGCGAAGTTGCATTTGAAGGTGCGCATGGCGTCGATGAGCACCTTCTCGCTGATCGGCGAGGCGCCGTAGGAGATCCATTGCAGGGAGGAGTAGTCGCGGGCCTCCACGCCCGGCACCTGCAGCAGGAACTGGATCATGGCGGGCACCAGGAAGGCGTGCGTGACGCGGTGCTCAGGGATAGCGGCGAGCAGGGCCGGCGGATTGAACTCGGGGTAGACCACGCTCTTGCCGCCATGCGCGGCCGTCATCAGGCCGATGCCGACGCCGGCGATGTGGAAGGCCGGCAGCACGTTGAGGAACACGTCGGGGGCGCCGCGATAGCCGAGCTCGTGCGGCGTGCTGCCGAGGATGCCGGCGGCGAGGTTGCGATAGGTGAGCTCGACGCCTTTGGGCACGCCGGTGGTTCCCGAGGAGTAGAGCTGCAGGGCCGTGTCGTCCAGGGACGGCTCTAGCCCCGTGTCGGTCGCCGGGAAGGGCGCGGCCCACGCGCCGATAGCCTCCAGGCCGCCGGCGGCGGCGTCGGTGGCGACGATGCGCCGGACGCTCGGCGGGGCGGCGGCCTTTCCGGCTTCCGCGAACTCCGCGTCCGCCATCAGGAAGCGGGCCTCGCCGTTGCCGACGATGTAGGCGACCTCGCGCGGGGTCAGCCGCCAGTTCACCGGCATGCAGACGGCGCCGATCTTGCAGGCGGCGAGCGTGAGTGCGACGCAATCGGCGGTGTGCCGGGTGAGGCAGGCGACGCGGTCCTGGCGACCGATGCCGAGGCTAGAGAGCCCGTGGGCGATGCGGCTCGATTGGCGATCGAGGTCGGCGAAGGTCCAGGTGCGGGAGGGCGTCCAGAAGGCGATCGTATCGGGACGCTGGAGAGACTGACGGCGGATGGCCCCCAGCACCGTCTCCGGCATGTGCGCCTCCCCTGGCAAGCAATCGATGAAACTCGGCATACCTCGGCCGCCAATCATTATGGGCGCAAGGCTCTTCCCGCAAGCAGCGGGCTGCATAGCCAGCGACGCCGGAAAGAACCGGAAAACTCGGGCAAGCAGCGGAAACTTTAGAAGATCGGCACGAAAACGCGAGGCCTCTAGCGTGGCGCGTGTCCACCCTCCCAAACAGGAGAAGCAAGATGCGCTACACCATGATCCTCGCCACCGCCGCCCTGATCGCCGCCATCGTCGCGATCTGGGGCGCGTCCATCATCCTCGCCCACCCGCAGAAGGGGGCCGATGCCGCTGCAGCGGCCACCTCCATCGACGTGATGGGAATGATGAAGAACGCCAAGGGCCTGCCGGACCAGCAGTTCGACGCGCACTGAGGCGAGGCGCCCGCGT
>DATEVP010000096.1:0-4841 GCA_035258465.1 Hyphomicrobiaceae bacterium | reverse complement strand
CGGGCCCGCGCCGCAACGACGGCACGCGGCGCACCACCCGCTACGACATCGACATGGTCAAATGCATCTACTGCGGGCTGTGCCAGGAGGCGTGCCCGGTCGACGCCATCGTCGAAGGGCCGAACTTCGAGTTCGCCACCGAGACGCGGGAGGAGCTCTACTACGACAAGGAGCGCCTGCTGGCCAACGGCGACCGCTGGGAGCGCGAGATCGCCAAGGCGATGGAACTCGATGCGCCGTACAGGTGAGATGATGCGGGCGAACTCTGCAGCACCCCCACCCCTAACCCCTCCCCGCAAGCCCTCGGGTTCTCCTCACGAACGGAGTGCCCACAGCCAGCCCGAGGGCAAGGGGGAGGGGAGCGCGTGTGGCTCGCACACGACTTGACCTTCAGCGAAGGTAGGAACTAGCCCAATCCTTGGGGTCCACAACGCATAGGGCCCGACGGCTTCCGAGATGGCAGGGTTGCGCGCTTTCCGCTACGGTCAAGCTGTACGGGGAAGATGGATTCTGGCCGCAGGCCCATGCGCACGGACGTCAAACACCAGGCGGGGCTCTCGCTCATCAAGACGGCGATGATCGAGAAGAAGATGACTCAAGCCGAGCTCGCCGACGCCGCCGACATCCACGAGAAGACCATCCAGAACCTGCTCGCCGGCCGCCCCGTGCGCGACCAGACGCTGTTTGACGTGTGCATGGTGCTGGGGCTCGATTTCGACCGGGTGAAGGTCGCGTGGGGCCGCGAGGGCCAGGAGACGCGCAACGCGCCCGAGCCCAACGGGGCCGAGGGCCGCGCCGCGCCCGTCTACATGGGCGCCTATACGCGCGCCGGCGTCGACCACTACATCGGCAGCTACCTCACGCTGCGCCCGTCGTTCTCGGTGGCGGGCGGCATCATGGCCTATCGCACCGACATCAGCTGGGACGACGACTGGCCGAGCCTGCTGTTCCAGGAGCGCGACCGCCCCGACAAGCCGTTCCTGCATCGCGGCCGGCTCTATATCCCGGCGTCCTCCATGTACATCCACCTGGTGTCGCTCACGAAGGGGGCGATGCGCATGGTGATGGTGTCGCAGCTCGACCCCGCCGGGCAAATGCGCGGCCTGATCACGACGCTGTCCAAGCAGCGTGCCCAGCTGGTGCCGGTCAGCGCGCCGATCGTCTACATCAAGCGCGACAGCTTTACGGGCGACGCGCTGGGCGAGATCGGGCCGGAGCAGCCAAGCTTCGCCGCGCACAAGCAGCTGCTCGACGAGACGGTCGAGCAAGGCTACGCCCGGCTCGTGGGCCTTCGGGACGCGTAGCTGCCACGCACACATCCACTCCGCTGCCAACCGGTGCCGACTGCAGCATGCATGCGGACCCGGCCTGACACGCCGGTCTATCGACGGTCTTGAGGTGACTGTTTTGGGCGCTGGCGGAGTAAGGACGGTACCCCTGTGAAGGCCGCTACGACCATTGCAATCGTAGCGCCACCAATTATGGCGGCAGCGGTCTCGTAGCCTTTAGAGATGGCATAGGCGGCGACGGCAAGCGCAGAGAGGGCAAACACTAGGGGCGCGACGAAGCGAGCGAGTATCTGGATAACGAACTGCATTGTCTGGCCGCGTCTGTTGAACGCGCGGCGCTCTTTGGCTTCAATTTCGAACTGAGCAAAGACGCGCTCTGCTCCGTTCTGTATGACTTGGTTGTAACCGCCAATAATCTCGGGCGGCGGTATCGGTGCCTGCCACGTAAGAGCCTTCATCTCGACGTGGACCTCGCGCTCCCCGCGCGGGTCTGTCATGTCATTTCTCGGCGGCCTGGGGGGCTGGTTGCCTCTCCTGCGGTCTCTCGCCATTGTCGGTCGCCCCTGCGATCCCTGCGTTATGCTGGCGCGACAATTCGTTCACTTTGCGCATGGCCGCTTCAAAATCGGAGCCGAGGTTGAGCCAATCGTGAACGAAGGCATGAACCTCGTCCGGGTAAGGATAGCCTGCCGCGTCGAAATACTGGTCGCCCCAGCAGTTGAGATCTACCAAGCCGAGTTCGAAGGCTTCCAGGAAGCCGCCGCTCGGCTGGGGTGTCTTCGTGCGAATTACTACGTACTTCTTGGTCATGTCGAACGCGCTCACGCGGCTAGGATAGAGGCACGTGGCCCTGAAGTCATCATCTCGGCAGCGGCGCAAGCGACTGGGAGCCCTGCAAACCGCCATATCTGATCCCCCTGCGCGGTTGCGTTGGAAACGACTCAATGACGACCTTAGTCGGAGCGATTTTGCAACGCAAACGTGTCGGAAACTGGAGACGCGGAATGATCCTCGCAAGTCCTTAACAGATCAGGGTATTGCGAGTTCCGGTTGGCTTAGCAACGCAAAATTGATCTGGCGGATGGTTCGCCTGTCACGTCTCACCACGGACAAAATCGCCTTCCACGCTTCGCCCGGGCTTTTCGGGTCTTCGATGAGGAGCGGTCGCATGGCGGCGGAGCGCAAAGATGTCTGGGCCACCGGCGAGGCCTACGAGCCCTACGTCGGGCGTTGGAGCCGGCTCGTGGCGCGCGAGTTCATCGCATGGCTCGATGTGGCACCGGGCGCCGCTTGGCTCGACGTCGGCTGCGGCACCGGCGCCTTGACGCAGACGATCCTCGACAGCCGATCGCCAAAGCGCGTCACCGGTGTCGATCCCTCGGAGGGCTTTGTCGCGTTTGCTCGCCACAAGGTGACGGACCCGCGCGCGGCGTTCGAGGTCGGCGATGCGCAGGCGCTGCCCGTTGCCGACGGCGCTTTCGATGCGGCGGTGTCGGGGCTGGTGATCAATTTCGTGCCCGACCAGGCCAAGGCCGTGCGCGAGATGAGACGGGCCACGCGCAGCAAGGGGGCCGTGGCGGCCTACGTGTGGGACTATGCCGGCGAGATGCAGATGATGCGCCGCTTCTGGGATGCGGCGGTGGCGCTCGATCCCGGCGCCGCGGGGCCGCTCGACGAGGGCCGGCGGTTTCCGGTTTGCGATCGCGAACCGTTCGCGGATCTCTTTCGGGGCGCCGGCCTGGAGCGCGTGGAGGCGCGCGCCATCGACGTCCCCACCGTGTTCAAGGATTTCGACGACTACTGGTCGCCGTTTCTCGGCGGCGTAGGTCCGGCGCCGGCGTATTGCATGTCGCTTTCGGAGGAACCGCGGGCGGCCCTGCGCGACCGCATCCGCGCCAGCCTGCCGGTCAGCGCCGACGGACGCATCCATCTGATTGCCCGAGCGTGGGCGGCGCGTGGCGTTGTGCCGTAGGGCGCCGCACAGACAATGTTGGAGCAGCGCGACCGCGATGTTAAGCTGGCCCCATGACGAGAGCTGAGATCAGAGTCGTGCTCGATCGCGTGCGCACCTGGCCGCAGGCGCGGCAAGCCGACCTCGCCCGCGTCGCCCTGCTGATCGAGGCCCAGGACGCTGGCGTCGAACCCGAGGACGAGGCCACGAGGGCGGCTCTGGCGGAAGGCCTTGCACAAGCGAGGCGCGGAAAGTTCGCGAGCGATAAGCGCGTCAAGGCGGCCTGGAAGAAGTTCGGGCTGTGAAGCTCCGCTATACGGAGCGCGCCATTGGCGACCTCGAAGCCATTCATTCCTACATTGCTGAAAACAATCCTTCGGCCGCCGTCGCCGTCGGCAGCCGGATCAGGGACGCAATCGAACTCTTGGCCGACTTCCCTGGCTTAGGCCGACCGAGCCGCATCGACAAATTCCGGGTATTGGTGGTCGCTGGCACGCCATATGCTGTCTACTACACAATCCGCAAGCGGGCCCGCGAGGTGGTCATTGCTCATATTCGCCACACGCGGCGACGGCCCCTCAGGCGCGGCGAACTTTGATGTAAGCTGCGGGAGGGGAACAATCGACCGACACGCGAGGAAGGCATGGCAGGCAGACAGGCAGCCACGAATCGCCCCAAGATCCGCGTCACCACGTTCGATGGCCCGGGCGCCGATCCCGTGATGCGCGAGGTGGCCTGGCCGAAGGTGCCGCCGAAGGGCGCGCTGATCCAGATCGGCGCCTGCGGGGTATGCGGCACGGACCAGCACATCCTCAAGGGCCATTGGCCGAAGCCGCTGCCCTGGCCCTTCACGCTGGGCCACGAGCTCGCCGGCGTGATCGTCGAGATCGGCAGCGAGCTGACCGCCGACTTCATGGGCAAGCCGATCGGCGTCGGCTCCAAGCTGATGCTGCCGCCGCTGATGCCGTGCGGTCAGTGCGACTGGTGCAAGCATTACCCCGAGACGGCCAACAAGTGCCTGACCCCCGTCTACTACGGGCGCTATCTCGGCTTCGAGAAGCCGCCGCACCTGTGGGGCGGCTGGGCCGAGTACGTCTATGTCGACCTCGGCGAGCTGCCCGGCACCAAGATCTACAAGCTGCCCGACGACATGGGGCTGCTGCTGGGCTCGCTGTCGGAACCCTTGACCAGCTGCATCCGCGCATTCAATCGCGCGATGAAGGCCGGCGGCCTCAAATGGAACGACACGGTCGTCATCCAGGGCACCGGCCCGATCGGCATCCTCGCCATCGCCGCGGCGCAGGAGATGGGCGCCGGCCGCGTCATCGCGGTGGGCGCGCCGGAAAAGCCGCGACTGGAATTGGCGCGGGAATTCGGCGCCGAGGCCACCGTCGACATCGAGCAGCACACGACGGCGGACGCGCGCATCAAGGCCGTGCGCGACATCGTGGGGGGCTACGGCGCCGACCTCGTCATGGACTGCTCGGGCCACCCTTCCGCCGGGCCGGAGGGGATCGAGTTCCTGCGGGATGGGGGCACCTACGTGGAGATGGGCCAGTTCACGGATGCGGGCAGAATCGAGACCTCCTGGCACCGCATCT
>DATEVP010000095.1:0-3601 GCA_035258465.1 Hyphomicrobiaceae bacterium | reverse complement strand
GGCGAGGCGCGCCCTTCGCGCGCCGAGCCGGGTGGGGTGAACCCGCGAGGGCGACCCTCGTGGTTTTACCCCCACCCCCAACCCCTCCCCGCAAGGGGGAGGGGAGACGAGCGCGGCGCGCGCAGATAGGTTTTGTGCCGTGTGCTATACGGCGCTGGAGCTTATAGGTCCAGTTGCACGGGAACGCTCAGAATGTCCACCCGGAAACAGCGCAATGCCGAACGATGCCCGACGCATCCGGGCGCGTTCCTGCGCGAGATCGTCCTGCCCGCGATCCCGGCCAGCAAGGTCGACATCGCGGCCGCTTTGGGCGTGTCGCGCCAGACGCTCTACGATATCCTGGCCGAGAAACAGCCCGTGACCCCCGCCATGGCGGTCAGGCTCGGCGTCGTCCTCGACACCTCATCCGCATCCTGGCTGCGCATGCAGACCGCCTACGACCTGTGGCACGCCGAGCGGGAGATCGACACCTCCAAGCTGCACCCGCTGCCGAAGGCGGGCTGACCGATCACTCTGCCGCCTGCGCCGCGGCCTGCCGCTCCGCGCGCATCTTCTCCACCCGCGCCACCGCGAAGATCGCGCCCTCGTACAGCAGGATGGTGGGCAGCGCCATGGCGACCATGCTGAACGGGTCGGGCGGCGAGAGAATGCCGGCGGCGGCCGTGATGGCGACGATGGCGTAGCGGCGAAAATCGCGCAGGTTCTGCGCGCCGACGATGCCGGCCTGGGCCAGCAGCGTCAGCACCACGGGCAGCTGGAACATGATGCCGAAGCCGATGATCAGCGTCATGATCAGCGACAGGTATTCGCTCACGCGCGCCTGCAGATGAATCTCCACCTGCCCGCCGGTCTGCTCCATCGACAGGAAGAACTTCATGGCCAGCGGCATGACGACGAAATAGACGACCATGGCGCCGGTGAGGAACAGCACGAAAGTCGCCAACAGGTAGGGCCGGAACGCATTGCGCTCGTTCTTGTAGAGGCCAGGGGCCACGAACCTGTAGACCTGGAAGGCGATCAGCGGGAACGCGAGGAATACGGCGCCGAACAGCGCGAGCTTCAGCTTGGTGAAGAAGAACTCGTGCGGGGCGGTGTAGATCATCTCGATCTTCTGCCCCTCCCCGCGCGCCACCTGGTAGGGCCACACCAGCACGTTGTAGATGTCGCCGGCGAAGTAGAAGCAGACGGCAAACCCGATGCCGATGCCGATCAGCGCATAGATCAGGCGCTGGCGCAGCTCGATCAGATGATCCATCAGCGGCGCCTTCGACGCCTCGATCTCCTCATGACCCTCGGGGAGTGGCGAAGGAACGGTCTCCTGCACCGGTCAGGCTCCGCTCTTCTGGG
The DNA here is from genome assembly GCA_035258465.1 of Hyphomicrobiaceae bacterium. Lineage (GTDB taxonomy): Bacteria > Pseudomonadota > Alphaproteobacteria > Rhizobiales > Hyphomicrobiaceae > AWTP1-13. Next base: position 2,254 of record DATEVP010000095.1, on the reverse strand, counting down.
TCTCGGCGGGCGCGCCCGTCTCCTCCGCCGCCGCCACCGCCGGCTCGGGAGCATGCGGGGCCGCGCCGTTGAGGGGAGCCGTGACGCCACCGGCCCCGCCGGTGCTGGCAATCGGCAAGCCGTCGGCATCGTGGGCCATCGGATCGGCCGCGGGCTTGGCGCCGCCTTCCAGCGCCGTGTCGACGTCGAGGCGCGCGTCGGCGAGGTCCTTGTTCACCGCCTGCTCCGCCTCGGCAAAGGTCGATTGGGTCTCGGTGCCGAGCTTCTCGACGTCCTTCTTCAGCTGGTCCAGCTCGGTTTCGCGGATCGCCTCCTCGAACTGCGCGCGGAAGTCGGCCGCGTGGCGCTTGATGATGCCCATGTACTTGCCGATCGTGCGCAGCAGCGCCGGCAGGTCCTTGGGGCCGATGACCAGCAGCGCGACGATGCCCACAATCAGCAGCTTGCTGGAGGTGATGTCGAACATCAGCTCAACCTAGTACTCGCTATCGCTGAACGTCGAATCGTAGACGGCTTGCGCGTGCTCCCCTCCCCCTTGCGGGGAGGGGTCGGGGGTGGGGGGAGCACACAAGGGCAACGCTCAGAGCGAATGGGCGAGGGAGATGGGTAAGAAACCTGTGTTTTCCCGCGTGGCTTCACCCCACCCCTATCCCCTCCCCGTCATCATGCCGAAGGCGTGTCTTCGACACGACGGGAGGGGAATCCCGTCGAGCCAGCTTCATGCTTCGACGGCGCTCAGGCTTTGGAGCTCCAACCGGGCTTGCTGGCTTCCGCGGCCGCAGGCTGACCGGGGTGCTGCTCGGCCGGCTTGGCGGCGGTCTCCAGCGCCTTCGGCGGCTCCTCCTTCTTGGCCGTCTCGTCGTCCTCCGACATGCCCTTCTTGAAACTCTTGATGCCCTTGGCCACGTCACCCATGATCGAGGAGATCTTGCCGCTGCCGCCGAACAGCAGCAGGGCCACGGCCAGGAAGATGAGCCAGTGCCATACGCTCAAGCCACCCATTTCGTATCGCTCCTTCCGCAGCACAGACGCTGCATCTCGTTGCCCGCACTATCGCAGAAAGGGCATGCAGGGGCAAGTTTGCCACACTGATTTGCGCGCTTTCTAAAGGCTTGAATTCAAGCGCTTTCCGGCGCGCGTGCAGTTGCATCAGCCCGGCCGTTGGCGCCCGTCTCGGCCGGGAACACCAGCACGCTTTCCGGATCGACGGCGAGCGACACCTCGGCCCCGGGCTCGGGCACCTCCCATTCGCGCACCAGCGTCAGCAGCGGCCGCTCGAAGCCCTCGGCCGCGATCTCGATGGCGGCCAGGTCGCCCAGGAACCGCACGTGCAGCACGCGGCCGGCCAAGCCTTCACCGGCCCTGCCCAGCCGGATGGCACGGCGGCGGATGCACAGGATCGCATCGTCGCCCTCGTCGAGGCCCGGCACGGCAAAGACCCCGACCGGGGTGCGCACGGCGCCGCCCTCGACGCGATAGGGTATCTCGTTGATCTCGGAGAACAGCCGCGCGACGAACAGGTCGGCGGGGTTGCGGTAGAGCTCCTCGGCCTTGCCGGCCTGGACCAGCCGCCCGGCCCGCATCACCGCGACGCGGTCGCCGAGCCGGATCGCCTCGGCCGGCGCGTGTGTGACGATCAGGCAGGTGGCGCGCGTCTCGCGCAAGAGCTGCAGCGTCTCCTCCTGCAGCCGCTCGCGCAGCTGCACGTCGAGGCCGGAGAACGGCTCGTCCATCAGCATGACGGCCGGGCGGGGGACGATGGCGCGGGCGAGCGCCACGCGCTGCTGCTCGCCGCCCGAGAGAATGTGGGGGTAGTCGCCGGCGTAGCGCTCGAGGCCGACGCGGGCCAGCGCGGCCAGCGCCTCGCGGCGCGCATCCTCTCGGGGAAGCGACTTCAGGCCGAAGGCGACGTTGTCGAGGATGGACAAATGCGGAAACAGCGCGAAGTCCTGAAACATCAGCCCGACGTTGCGCTTCTCGGGCGGCACGAAACGGTCCGGCCCCGCGACCTCGGAATCGTTGATGAGCACGCGCCCGGCGGTCGGCTTCTCGATGCCGGCGGCGACGCGCAACAGCGTGGTCTTGCCGCAGCCCGACGGCCCGAGCAGGCACACCACCTCGGCAGGCGCGATATCGAGCGAGAAGCCGGCGAGCGCAAGGGTCGCCTGGTAGCGCCGCTCCACGCGCTCGAAGGTGAGGCGCGCGGCGAAGGTGGCCGCGGCCCTGCCGGCACGGGGCTGGGCCGCACCATCCA
>DATEVP010000094.1:0-5788 GCA_035258465.1 Hyphomicrobiaceae bacterium | reverse complement strand
TCGAGGCGTTCCAGAAGGGCTCCGGCCTTTTCCAGCACGGCCACACTTATCTGGGCCATCCGCTGGCCTGCGCCGGGTCGCTCGCCGTGCAGCAGGTCATCCGCCGCGACAATCTGCTCGCCAATGTGCGGCGCCAGGGCGAGCATCTGGCGCGCCGGCTCGGCGAGCGCTTCGGCAACCACCACCACGTCGGCGATATGCGCGGCCGCGGGCTGTTCCAGGCCGTCGAGCTGGTGCGGGACCGGGGCAGCAAGGAGCCGTTCGATCCCCGCCACAGGCTGCATGCTCGCATCAAGCAGGAGGCCATGGCGCGCGGGCTGATGGTCTATCCCATGGGCGGCACCATCGACGGGGTGCGCGGCGATCACGTGCTGCTGGCGCCGCCCTTCATCGCCACGGCCGGGGACATCGACACCATCGTCGAGCGCCTGGGCGAGGCAATCGACTCGAGCATTGCATCTGTGCCCGGCACATCGTAGCAAGGGCGCACAACAGGCAAGGAGTGTGAGTAATGACCAGATTCAAGTGGGCCGTCGCTGGGCTGAGCGTCCTGGCGTTGGCAGGCATGTCGGGTGCCTTGCAAGCCCAGGAGCAGAAGTTCGTGACCATCGGCACGGGCGGCGTCACCGGCGTCTACTACGCGGTGGGTGGCGCGGTGTGCCGGCTGCTGAACAAGGACCGCAAGAGCCACGGCATCCGCTGCTCGGTGGAATCGACCGGCGGCTCCGGCTTCAACGTCAACACCATCAAGGCCGGCGAGCTCGACTTCGGCATGGCCCAGTCCGATGTCCACTTCAACGCCTACAAGGGCCAGGGCCAGTTCAAGGACGCCGGCCCCTACGCCGACCTGCGCGCGGTCTACTCCGTGCACCCGGAGCCATTCACGGTGCTCGCGCGCAAGGAGCTCAACGCCACCAAGTTCGAGGACCTGAAGGGCAAGCGCGTCAACGTCGGCAACCCCGGCTCCGGCACGCGCGCGTCCATGGACGAATTGCTGGCGGCGCTCGGCTGGAAGATCGGCGACTTCTCGCTCGCCTCCGAGCTCAAGGCCGATGAGCACGGGCCGGCACTCTGCGACAACAAGATCGACGCGTTCTTCTACGGCGTCGGCCACCCTTCCGCCAACATTCAGGATCCCACCACGAGCTGCGGCGCCAAGCTCGTCTCCATCTCCGGCCCGGCCATCGACAAGCTGATTGCCGGCAACCCCTACTACGCCAAGGCGACGATCCCCGGCGGCATGTACAGCAACAACCCGCAGGGCGCCCAGACCTACGGCGTGATGTCGACCATGGTGACCTCCGCCAAGCAGCCCGAGGCCGTCGTCTATCAGCTGGTGAAAGCCACCTTCGACAACTTCGATGAGTTCAAGAAGCTGCACCCGGCGTTCGTCAACCTGAAGCCCGAGGAGATGGTCAAGAACGGCCTCTCGGCCCCCCTGCACCCCGGCGCGCTCAAATACTACAAGGAGAAGGGCTGGGTGAAATAGCCGGCTACTGCCGTTGAATCCCCATGGGGCGCCGGCGACGGCGCCCCATGATGTTTCACGCGAAACATTCGTCCCAGGGCTAACGATGGCGGACAAACCGACGGCACCGGTCGCAACGCCGGTCGACCTCGAGCAGCTGGTCGCCGAGGCGGATACGGGCGGGCGCAAGCCGTTGGGCTTCATGGCCCGGGCCATCACGGTGGTGGCGGTTGCCTGGTCGCTGTTTCAGCTCTGGTACGCCTCGCCGCTGCCTTTCATGGTCGGCTTCGGCATCTTCAGCGACACCGAGGCGCGGGCGTTCCACCTGAGCTTTGCGCTGGTTCTGGCCTTCACTTGCTACCCCGCCTTCGTCTCCTCGCCGCGCAACCGCGTGCCCCTCGCCGACCTTGCGCTTGCCGCGGCAGCGATCGCCTGCGTGCTCTATCTCGTCGTGTTCTACCGCGAGCTGGTGCTCCGGCCTGGCCTGCCCACCCTCGCCGACGTCGTCGTCTCCGTGGTCGGCGTCATCCTGCTGATCGAGGCCTCGCGGCGGGCAGAGGGCCCGTGGATGCCCGTCATCTCACTCTCCATGCTGGCCTATGTCTTCCTCGGCCCCCACCTGCCGGGTCTGCTCTCGCACAAGGGATCGTCGGTCGGCCGCGCCGCATCGCATTTCTGGATCACGTCGGAGGGCGTGTTCGGCGTTGCGCTCGGGGTGTCGACCCAGTTCATCTTCCTGTTCGTTCTGTTCGGGGCACTGCTGGAGAAAGCCGGCGCCGGCAACTTCTTCATCCAGGTTGCCTTCTCCCTGCTCGGTCGGTTCCGCGGCGGGCCGGCCAAGGCGGCCGTCGTCTCGTCCGGTATGACCGGCATGATCTCCGGCTCGTCGGTGGCCAACGTCGTGACGACCGGCGTGTTCACCATCCCGCTCATGAAGCGTGTCGGCTACACGCCGACGCAGGCGGGCGCCATTGAGTGCGCGGCCGGCGTCAACGGCCAGCTGATGCCGCCGGTGATGGGCGCCGCCGCATTCCTGATGGCCGAGTATGTCGGCATCACCTACGCCGACGTCGTCAGGCACGCCATCCTGCCGGCGCTGCTGACCTACGGCGCCCTCTTCTATGTCGTCGATCTGGAGGCGGTGAAAGCCGGCATGACGGGCCTGCCGCGGGTGCAGCGGCGCACGTGGCAGGTCGGGCTCGTCAAGGCTCTCTTTACCATCTCGTCGCTCATCATCCTGAGCGGCGCGATCTACTTCGGCCTCGGTTGGACGAAAGCCGCCTTCGGCGAGGCCGCGAGCTGGATCGCCCTCGTGTTCGTCCTCGTCGCCTACGTTCTCCTGATCGCCAACCGCGCGCGCTTTCCCGATCTCGCCGCCGACGATGCGAATCGGCCGATGCAGGTGCCGGACTTCTACGAGACGGCCCGCACCGGCATCCACTATATCCTCCCCGTTTCGGTGCTGATCTGGTGTCTGATGGTGGAGGAGATGTCGCCCGGGCTCGCCGCCTTCTGGGGCGTGATGGCCATGGCCGGCGTGGTGCTCACGCAGAAGCCGCTGACCGCCTTCTTCCGCCGGCAAGGCGAGCTCGGCGCACGCTGGCGCGAGGGCGGGTGGGATTTCCTCAACGGCCTCGCGCTCGGCGCCCGCAACATGACGGCGGTCGGCATCGCCACCGCCACGGCCGGCATCATGGTCGGCACCGTGACGCTCACGGGCATCGGCCTGGTGATGACGGAGATCGTCGAGTTTCTGTCCGGCGGCAACATCGTCATCATGCTTGTTCTGGTCGGCGTCATCTGCATCATCCTCGGCACCGGCCTGCCCACCACCGCCAGCTACGTCGTGGTGGCGATCCTGATGGCGCCCGTCGTGGTGGAGCTGGCGGCGCAGAACGATCTCGCCGTGCCGCTGATCGCCGTGCACATGTTCGTGTTCTACTTCGGCTTGATGGCGGACGTGTCGCCGCCTGTCGGGCTTGCCGCCTATGCGGCGGCGGCGATTGCCGGCGCCGATCCGATGCGGGTCGGCTGGCAGGGCACCTGGTACGAGTTCCGCACCGTGCTGCTGCCGTTCATCTTCATCTTCAACCCCGAGATCCTGCTCATCGACATCGGCGGGGTGTGGCATTTCATCGTCGTCGTCGGCTGCGCCATCCTCGCCATGATGGCCTTCGTTGCGGCGCTGCAGGGGTACTTCTTCGCCCGCAACCGCTGGTGGGAGACGGCGCTGCTGCTGCTGATCTGCTTCACGCTGTTTCGCCCGAACTTCTGGATGGACCGCATCGTGCCGCCCTACCAGGCGCTGCCGGCCTCCGAGGTGATGAGCGTGGTCGAGCAGACGAAGGGCAGCGGGGCGCTGCGCGTGCGCGTGGCCACGGTAGACATGAGCGGCGACGATACCGTCAAGACCATCCGCCTCACGATCGGCGCCAAGGGCGACGCGCGCGAGCGCTTGAGTCAATCGGGCCTCGTGCTGTCACCCGGAGCATCGCCCACCATCACCTCTGTCCGCCCCGGATCGGAGGCAGCGCGCCAGAAGCTGCGACCCGGCGACAAGATCGAGGCCGTCAATGTGCTGAGCGAGCGCCCGAGCCCGTTCCTGTTTGCCATTCCCGCCATTGCCGTGCTCGCTGGCCTCGTGCTGCTGCAGCGCCGACGGCGCGCCGTCCGCGCTGCCTAACCGAGTGGCCTCGACATCGAGGACGCCGAGGCGCTGTGGCGCGGCGTATGCGAGGAGACAAAGCGCTCGCTCCTCGAGGAGCCGGCCCTGCAGTAAGCAGAGCGTCCAAATTCCGCCTTCGAGCGCTGCTAGCGCTGCGCATACCTCGCGCTGGGTGTTGCGAAGGGCGGCTTGGCCATGAAGGGTTGGATGTCGCAGATCGTGATCGGCATCATCGTGACCGTGGTCGGCACGGTCATTGCGAACGCCATCATCCGAGGCGGCAGCGGCAAGCACTTTTCCGGCGGCGGCTATTTCTCCGGCCCGCGAGCGGGCCGATAGCCCGGCCTCAAAGGGCGCCTTCACCGGTTTCCTGTGCACCTACGGCCGCATGTTGCGGCGCAGATCGTCTTCGTCCTTCCACATCAGCAAGTGCGGGCCGAGGCTTTTGATATTCGGCGCCCCTATATGCATCATCACGCGTTCGATCTCGTCCTTGAAGATGGCAAGCGCGCGTGTGGCACCGGCGCATCCGCCGGCCGTCACACCATAGAGCGTTGCCCGGCCGACGAACACATACTTGGCGCCGAGACAGAGCGCGGTGACGGCATCCGAGCCGCGGCGGATGCCGCTGTCGTACATGACCGTCATCTTCTCGCCCACGGCGGCGTTGATCGCCGGCAGCACCTCGATCGGTCCGGGCGCCCGGTCGAGCTGGCGGCCGCCGTGGTTGGAGACCATGATGCCGTCGACGCCGATGGCCGCGGCGCGCATGGCGTCCGCCGGGTGCATGATGCCCTTGAGGACGAGCTTGCCGGGCCAGTCGCGCCGGAAGCCCTCGATGTCCGCCCATGTGACGGGTGTCGGCATCTGCGCCGCGACGAAGTCGGCCACTGTGTCGGCTGACGCGGCGTCGCCGTTCGGCGCATATCGCTGCCAGTTGGAGAACATGGGGGGACCGAGCCGCAGGTACTCGGCCAGCCAGCCTGGATGGCGGCAGGCCTCGAGCTTCATCCTGACGCCGAGCTTCAAAGGCCGCCCGAAGCCGTTGCGCAGGTTGCGTTCGCGCTTGGAGCTCACCGGCACGTCGACGGTGATCACGAGGGTGGAGAGGCCGGCGTCGCGTGCCCGCCGGACCATGTCCTCCGAGATCTTCCGGTCTTTGGCGATGTAGAGCTGATACCAGCCATGATCGGGCGCGATCCTGGCCAGGTCCTCGATCGAGCCGGTGCTGGTGCCCGACATGATGAAGGGCACATTCGCCGCTCTTGCCGCCTCGGCCAGCATCAGGTCGGCGCCGCGCCGGAAGAGCCCGGCAAGGCCCGTCGGGGCGATGCCGATCGGACCCGAATACGTGCGGCCGAAGATGGTTGTCGTCTGGTCAATCGTCGTGACGTCGATGCCGTAGCGGGGCACCAGCAATTGCCTGTGGAACGCGTCCTCGTTGCGGGCGAGCCCCTGCTCGTCCTCGAGCCCGCCTTCGATGAAGTCGTAGGCGATCTTCGGCAGCCGGCGCTTGGCGAGCTTGCGCAGGTCGTCGACGTTGATGGCGGCATCCAATGACTCGGGCATGGCAGGCATTTCCCCCAGGGTTCCTCCGCTGCTCGGCGCAGGGCCGCCGTCAGCACATTTGCGACATGAGACTTACAGCCGGCGCC
>DATEVP010000093.1:0-2737 GCA_035258465.1 Hyphomicrobiaceae bacterium | reverse complement strand
GGCGCATCGTGCTGCACCTGGCTCTCGAGCATGGCCCGCGCTTCCGCGCCCTGATCGGGCTGGAGTCCGCCGCCCACGCCGACCCCTACTACGACCTCGACTGGCTGCATCGCGCCGATGTGCACGGCGGGGAGATGTGTGGGGCCATCGTCTCGGGCCTGATCGCCCCGACCGCGCCCGAGGCCGACCGCTGGGAGACGATCTGGCACTACATGCAGGGCGGCCCCGGCGTGTTCAAGGGCGACCTCCATTTCTACACCGCCGACGGCGACGTGCGCGCCCGCGTCGCCGAGATCGACACCGGCAAATGCCCGCTCTACCTGCTGACCGGCGAATACGACTACTCCTGCACCCCCGCCGACACGCGCGATCTCGCCGCCCGCATCAAGGGTGCGGAAGCCACCATCATGGGGGGGCTCGGCCACTTCCCCGTCAGCGAGGACCCCGCCCGCTTCCTCGCCTACCTGCGGCCCGTGCTGGCCGACATTCTGGCGCGCGAGCGCTGATTCCCCTCCCCCTTGCCCTCGGGCTCTCCCCACCTCCGACCTGCCCACAGATAGCCCGAGGGCGTGTTTGACTCCCCGCAACCCCTGATCTACGGTCCGGCCGCGTTGCAACGGCGCGAATTGATCGCGGGTAGCACCTCAGTTCCGTCATATTGGCGAGGGTTAAAGAGCGGCCCACGGGCCGGGGATCGCGCAAGCAGGACCCGGTGGCGTTCGCCTTTGGCGGCAGTGGTCGTTGGGCATACAAGGGGCGCGGAGACGCCCTGCGTCGACCAGTATCGTCATGCGATCCACGGGGGATCTCGCAAGCGGCAATTGCGCGTGCGGCCGGCCACACGCCGAGCGTGAGGCGCAATTTTTGGGACCGGCACGGGAATGTCGGCATGAGACGTGCAGGGGCGGCACAAGATTGACAGCGCGCGTTGAAGCGTCGGACCCGAACGCAAGAGACCAGAAATGGATCTTCGTGACTTGATAACGCTGGAGGCGGTCATTCCTTCGCTGAAGGCCAAGACCAAGAAGCAGGCGCTGCAGGAGCTGGCGCAAAAGGCCGCCGCTCTCACGGGCCTCGACGGGCGGCAGATCTTCGACACGCTGCTGCAGCGCGAGCGGCTGGGCTCAACGGGCGTCGGCCGCGGCATCGCCATCCCGCACGGCCGGCTCTCGGGCCTGAAAAACATCGTCAGCGTGTTCGCGCGGCTGGATGAGCCGATCGACTTCGAGGCCTTGGACGAGGAGCCGGTGGACCTGATCTTCCTGCTGCTGGCACCCGAGCATGCCGGCGGGGACCACCTGAAGGCGCTGGCGCGCATCTCGCGTCTCCTGCGGGAACCCGCTTCGATCGAGAAGCTGCGCGCCTCGCAAAGCCGTGCAGCCCTTTACTCGGTGCTGACGGAGGCTGCGCCTTCGCACGCCGCGTAAATCGGCTCGAGGGATCAGCCCAGAACGACAAGCGCACCAAGCCCCATGCCGCCGACCAGGATGCGCCACCAGGCGAACGGCGCGAAGCCGTGCCGGCTGACGAAATCCAGCAGGTATCGGACCACCAGCACGCCGGCGACGAATGAGACGACGAAGCCGAGCCCGATCGCCTTGATGTCCTCCGGCGCCAGCTCTGCGTAATTCTTGTAGAGGTCGTAGCCGAACGCACCTGCCATGGTCGGCATGGCGAGGAAGAAGGAAAACTCCGTCGCCGAGCGCTTGTCGGCTCCCAACAGCAAGGCGCCGACAATGCTGGAGCCCGAGCGCGACACCCCCGGGATCATGGCCAGGCACTGGAACAGCCCGATCACGAAGGCCGTCGCGACCGGCAGGTCCATGGCGTCGCGATAGCGCGGCTGCAAGGGGATCTTGTCGACCACCAGCAGCACGATGCCGCCCACGATCAGCGTGGTGCACACCAGCCAGGGCGTCTCGAAGAGCACGGACTTGATGAACTTGTAGGCCCCGGCACCGATCACCATGGCAGGCAGAAAGGCGACGAGCACGGCTATGACGAAGCGGCGGCTGCGCGCATCGGTGAAGAAGCCGACCAACAGCCGCATCAGCTTGGCCGCGTAGACGGACAGGATGGCGAGGATCGCGCCCAGCTGGATCAGCACCTCGAAGGTCTTGCCTGGCGATCGGAAACCCATGAAGTGCCCCACCAGCAGCAGATGCCCGGTCGACGAGACGGGAATGAACTCGGTCAAGCCCTCGATCAGGCCGAGCAGAATCACTTGCCAAGTGGCCATGCCGACATCCTCGCAAGGTGTTTAGGGCTGTTATCCCAAGAGTGGGGTGTTGCTCCAGTACGCGCGCCGTTCCGCAGCCTCAAGCACGGCCCGGCTTGCGGTCAGGATTCTGCGCTGGTTGTGGCGGGTGTGCATCGCTATGATTCCGGCAGTGGGCAGTGGGCAATAGGCAGTGGGGAATTTGGAGCAGCGAATGGGGAGTAGGGAGTAGCGAATAGGGGCAGAGGAGCAGACTTCGACTTATCGTCTCCGCAGCGTCTGTTCCCTACTGCCTACTGCCTACTGCCTATTCCCCACTCCCTCTTCAGCCAGGCCACCGATGAGTACGAGGCTCAAACAACTGATGCTGGCCGAGGCGCGTGCGGCGGGATTCGACGCCGCGCGCGTGACGACGCCGGCCGCCATCGGCACGGCGGTGGCCCAGCGCCTCGAGCACTTTCTCGAACAGGGCCGCCACGGCGACATGGCCTGGATGGCGACCACGGCGGAGCGCCGCCG
>DATEVP010000092.1:0-4836 GCA_035258465.1 Hyphomicrobiaceae bacterium | reverse complement strand
GAAGGTCATGAACACGGTGCCGTCGGCCTTCTTGCCCGTCGTGCGCACGGTGACGATCCCCTGCGTCGGCCGGGTGGCGGACTCGCGCTTCGAAAGCACCTCGGATTCGGCGTAGATGGTGTCGCCGTTGAACACGGGCGCGGTCAGCTTGATGTCGGTCCAGCCGAGATTGCCGATGGCCTTCTGGCTGACATCGCTGACGCTCATGCCGACGACGATCGACAGAGTCAGGCAGCTGTTGACCAGCGGCCGGCCGAATTCGGACTTGGCCGCATAGGCGGCGTCGAAATGCAGCGGGTGCTGGTTCATGGTCAGCAGCGTGAACCAGGTGTTGTCGGCCTCGCTGATGGTGCGGCCGGGCCGATGCTCGTAGATGTCGCCGACGGTGAAGTCCTCGAAATAGCGCCCGAAGCTTTCGCGCCATCGCTTGTCGCCGACCGGCTTGGCACCCGCGACCATGTGCGTCTCCACCGGAAAATTAGGCCACGTCTTCTTTGGCCCCGGCGCCCGCCCGCGCGGCCTGCGCTTTGCGGCACTCGAGGGGACCTAAGATTTCCTCCGTATGCTCGCCGAGCGCCGGCTCGCGCAAGACGGGGCCGGCGGACTCATCGCCGAACCGGATCACGGGGGCGATGTGCCGGCGCCCCATATCGTCCCTCAGGACCGTGGCGCGCGCCTTCACGTTATTGTCCTCGAAGGCCTCGGGCAGCGTGTTGACCGGGCCGAAGCAGACGTCGAGGCCCGCGAGCCAGGCGGTGGCCTCGGCCAGCGTCCTTCCGCGGAAGACGCCTTGCAGGAATTCGATCACCGGCCGCTGGTGTGGCCCCGGACCCTGCAGGCACAGCGGAACGAGATCCGGCCTGTCGAGCGCCCGCAAGAGGTTTTCCACGAACTTGCGCTCCTGGCCGGCCAGGACGATGTGCCGCCCGTCGCGGGTCTCGTACACCTGATAGAAGGCGGCTCCCCCCGTCGTGCGCTCGTGCTTGGCAATGGGCTGGCGGTTCTCGGCGAACGTCGGGCCGACGATATTGGCGCACGCCGCGAGCATGGCGTCGTGCATGGCGATATCGATGACATCGCCGCGCCCGGTCGTTTCCCGGCGCAAGAGCGCCATGAGGATGGCCGAGAGCCCTTGCAGCGCGCTCAGCTGGTCCGCGGCGGGAACGGCCGGCATGGCGGGCCGGTCGTCGGCGCCGAGCGTCAGGCTCAGCGCCCCGCTCATCGCCTCGAGCGCCAGGTCGTGCGCGGGCCGGTCGCGGTAGGGGCCGGTCTGCCCGAAGGCGCTGATCGAGCAGTAGACGATGCGCGGGTTGCGCGCCTGCACGGCGGCCGGGCCTAGCCCAAGCCGATCGGCGACGCCGGGCCGGAAGGTCTCGACCAACACGTCGGCCGTTTCGCAGAGGTCGAGCAGCAAATCGCGTCCCTCGGGCGACTTGAGATCGAGCACGACGCTCTTCTTGCCGCGGTTGAAGTTGCGGAAGAACACGGTGGAAGGCCCATCGGAGAGACCGATGTGGCGGCCGGGATCGCCGTCGCCGGGCGGCTCGATCTTGATTACCTCGGCGCCGTGGTCGGCGAGCGTCATCGTCAGGTACGGGCCCGGCAGGAACGAGGAGAGGTCGATGACGCGCAGGTTCGCAAGCTTCATGACGGAACCTGATCGCGGCGGCGGGGCGCGGGCGGTTGCGGCGTGCCGAGCACCGCCTCGTTGTCGGCGCCCAGCGCGTGCGAAGCGACTTGAGCCGGGCGCTGCCCGTCGATCTTGAGCGGGTTGGCAAGCACCCTGAACTCGGACCGCGCGGCATGGGGCACCGTGCGCACCATGCCGACCTCGCGCACGAACGGGGCATCGAGCGCCTCGTCCATGTCGAACACGGGCGCCACCGGCAGCAGGCCGGAGAGAATCTCGAGCCAATCTTTGGTTGGGCGCTTGCGCAGCTCGCCATCGAGCACGTCTGTCAGCAAGCCGCGATTGCGCCGACGCAGGTCCTGGCTAGAGAAGCGCGCATCGGTCTCGAGGTCCGGCCGGCCGAGGGCGTCGACCAGGTTCTCCCAGAACTTGTCGGTCATGCACATGATGAAGATCCACCCGTCGGCGGTGGGGAAGGTCTGCACCGGCGCGATGGAGAGATGCGCGCTGCGCGGCTGGCGCCGCGACACGTCTTTTTCATTGAGGTACCAGACGGCGGAATAGCCGAGCTGGTGCAGCGCCACGTCGAAGAGCGAGGCGTCGACATCGCAGCCGATGCCGGTTTGGCGCGCGCGGATGATGCAGGCGAGCAGCCCGACGGTACCGGTGGCGCCGGTCATGTAGTCGACCATGGAAACGCCGACGCGCGAAGGCGGGCCGTCCGGCTCCCCCGTCAGGCTCATCAGGCCGGCTTCGGCCTGCATCAGGAAATCGTAGCCGGGCCACGACCTGCGCCCGTTGTCGCGCCCGTAGGCGGAGATGTGCAGGCACACGACCTTGGGATTGAGATGCTTGAGGCTCGGATAGTCGATCTTCAGCTTGCCCGGCTGGTCGCCGCGCAGGTTGTTGACGACGGCATCGGCCGTCGGCACCAGCCGCTCGAAGGCCGCGCGTCCCTCCGCCGTCTTGATGTCCAGCGTCACGCTGCGCTTGTTCATGTTCCAGGTCTGGAAGTACTGGCTGTCGCCGCTCTCCAGCATGTGCGGGCCGACGTGGCGCGCGGCGTCCCCGCCGGTTGCCGCATTCTCGATCTTGATCACCTCGGCACCCAGATCGGCAAGGAGCATCGAGCCGTAGGGGCCGGCGCCGAACTGCTCGAATGTCAGCACGCGGACGCCTTCCAGCGGCTTCATGCGATCGGGTTCCGTTTGATCCATTGCTTGGCGATGATGATGCGCTGCATCTCGTTGGTGCCCTCGCCGATGCAGGTGAGCGGCGCATCGCGATAGAGGCGCTCGATGTCGTATTCCTTCGAGTAGCCGTAGGCGCCGTGGATGCGCATGGATTCGATTGAGTTCTCCAGGGCGGCCTCGGACGCGTGATACTTGGCCATGCCGGCCTCGAGGTCGCAGCGCTCGCCGCGATCGAACGCCTCGGCCGCATCGAGGGTGAGCAGCCTGGCGGCGCGGGCGCGCGTCACCATCTCGCCGAGCTTGAGCTGGATGGCCTGGTGCTCGCAGATCGGCTTGCCGAACGTCTTGCGGATCTGGGCGTACTCGGTCGCCAGCCGCAGCGCGCCCTCCGCGATCCCAACCCCGCGGGCCGCCACATTGATGCGCCCCAGCGCCAGGCCGCCCGTTGCCTGCACGAAGCCCTGGCCCTCGACGCCGCCGATCAGGTGCTCCTTGGAGATGCGGTAGTCCTCGAAGACCATCTCAGCGGAATCGATCGAGTGGTAGCCGAGCTTCTCGAGCTTCTTGCCGACGCGGAAGCCCTTCTGCTTTGGCGCGATGAACAGGCTCATGCCTTTGTAGCGGGGCTCGGCATTGGGATCGGTCTTCACCAGCATCGCGAAGCACGAGCCCTCGATGCCGTTGGAGATCCAGGTCTTGGTGCCGTTGATGATGTAGTCGTCGCCGTCGCGTCGCGCCGTCATGCGGATGGCCTGCAGGTCCGTGCCGGCATCGGGTTCGGTCAGCGCCAGGCCGCCGCGCACCTCCCCGCTCGCCAGCTTCGGCAGCCATTTCGCCTTCTGCGCCGGCGTGCCGAATTTCTCGATCGCCAGCGCCAGCATGAGATGGGAGTTGAATATCCCGGTGATCGCCATCCAGACGCTGGAAATCTGCATCACGATCTGGGCGTAGGTCCTGGCCGGAAGGCCCAGGCCGCCGTATTCGGGGCTGACGGTAGCGCCGAACAGGCCGAGGCCCTTCATCTGCTCGACGATCTCGGTCGGGTAGAGGTCGGCGTGGTCGTGCTTCTTGACGACCGGCTTCACGTCCTTCTCGAGCCAGCGCTCGATGGCGCGGAAGAGCTGCTCTTCGTCCGCCGGCTCGATCCGGCGCGTCGGCACTGCCGTCATGGTGGTCCTCCCGGGATGCTGGTGGGCCCGTTCGCTCGCAAGACTATAGCGCGGCGCCACGATTGGGAAAGCAAGCTTGCCATTGCGGGCGCTCTCATAGACGACGGCGGGTTGACGTTCCGGTGTCCCCCCACGCAACATGTTCGATGCTATCAGTGCATCGTCCCGCAGGAACCGGCCAGGAAGGAAGGGTGCCCATGGTCAAGTATCTCAAGAAGGCCGAACCCCGCTCGCGCCAGGACAATCGCCAGATCAGCGAGCGCGTGCGCGCCATGCTCGACGACATCGAGCAGAACCGCGACGAGGCCGTGCGCCGCTATGCCCGCGAGCTCGACCGCTGGGAGAGCCCTGAGTTCCGCGTCAGCGCGGGCGACATCGATGCCGCGCGGCGCTCTGCCAGCACCGTGTTCAAGGAAGACTTTGCCGTCTGCAAGCGCCAAGTGACCGAGTTCGCCAAGCGCCAGCGCGATTCCATGCACGCGTTCGAGGCCGAGATCGGCGACGGCATCACGCTCGGCCAGAAGATCATTCCCGTCGAGACGGTCGGCTGCTACGTGCCGGGCGGCAAGTATCCGCTCATCTCGGCCGCCATCATGAGCATCGCCACCGCCAAGGTGGCGGGCGTGCCGCATGTGATCGGCGCCGCGCCCCCTCGGGACGCACGCGGCATCTATCCGCTCACGCTTTATGCGCTGGCGGAGTCGGGCGCCGACGAGATCTTCACCATCGGCGGCGTGCAGGCGTTCGGCGCCATGGCCCACGGCTGCGTCGGCATGCGGCGCGTGGACATGATCACGGGTCCCGGCAACCCTTATGTCGCCGAAGCCAAGCGCCAGCTGTTCGG
>DATEVP010000091.1:0-2667 GCA_035258465.1 Hyphomicrobiaceae bacterium | reverse complement strand
CGACCAGGGCTGGCTTCTTCCTGTTGGCCTCCGCCAGCCAGCGCTGCATGGAGCCCTCCGGCTGCGAGGCCATGCCCTTTTCGCGCACCGTCTTGATGCGCTCGTCCCACATGGCCTTGCCTTCCGGCGGGACGCGGCTGCTGGTCGACACCAGGATCAGCTCGTAGACCCGCTTTGGATGCATGAGGCCGATGTACTGGCCGACCATGCCACCCATCGACAGGCCGAGAAAGTGGGCGCGCTCGATCCTGAGGTGATCCATCAAGCCGATCGTGTCCGCCGTCAGCGTCTCGAAGCTGTAGGCGCCCTTGGTGGCCTCGGTCTTGCCGTGCCCGCGCGCATCGAACCGGACCACCCGGTAGCGCGGCACAAGCGCCGCGGTCAGCTCGTCCCAGATGCTCAAGCTGGCGGCCAGCGGATGGTGGAGCACGATCGGCGGCGCGCTCTCCGTCCCCGTCACCTCGTAGTTCATGCGAATGCCGTTGATCGTAGCCTGCATCGCTTCCTCCTTGAGTTGGGCGCGCCGGAATGCGGTGGTAATCGTGCGGCCCGTCAAGCTTTGCCTTTCGCCGGCGTTGGCGCAACCGGTGCCGCGCTCGGCGCAGCAGGTGCGCTCACTTTCGCCTCGCCCGAGATGCGGTCGGACAGTGCCAGCAGCACGCTCGAGGCGACAAACACCAGATGGATGATCACGTACCACATCAGCTCGCGGTCGGTCACGGTCTTGACCGCCATGAACTGCTTCAGGAGCTGGATTGCGGAAATGGCGACGATGGAGCCCAGCAGCTTGATTTTCAGCGCCGTGAAATCGATCTTGCCCATCCACTCCGGCCAGTCGCGGTGGCCCGAGTGGTCGATCTTTGAGACGAAGTTCTCGTAGCCGGAGAAAATCACGATCAGCAGCAGCGAGCCGGTCAGCGCCAGGTCGACCAGCGACAGCACGCCCAGGATCGCCTCGGCCTCGGTGGCGAACAGCGCCTTCGCGGCAAGCGCGTACAGCTCCTGCACGAACTTGATCAGCAGGATGGCGACGCTGATGGCCAAGCCGAGGTAGAACGGGGCCAGCAGCCAGCGGCTGGCGAACAGCACGGCTTCCAGGCCGGACTCGATTTTCTCCCGGCTGCGGTCGAACATCGGTGTGATCCTTGGAGCGAGTGGGGCGCGAGCGCGCTGTATCGCACGCGCCATTCGCCCGCGGCAAGGCACCGGTCAAGCGCACTCGCATCCATGCGCCAACCTCACCCCCGTGCTGAGCTTGTCGAAGCACGCGGCCACGACATCACCTCTCAGCCGCCCTTCGACGAACTCAGGGCGGTGTTGGAGCCATCCTATTGATCGTCCCCCGGTCAAGCCGCAGCACCACCCTTGAGCCCCCGTTTCTCCAGCAGCGCATCGGTTGCCGGCAGGCGGCCGCGAAAGGCGACGTAGGCCTCGGCCGGATCCTGACGCCCTCCGGCGGAATAGATGTGATCGTAGAGGCGCCGCGCCAGCTTGGGATCGAACACGTCGCCCGCCTCCTCGAAGGCGCGGAAGGCGTCGGCGTCCATCACCTCCGACCACATGTAGCTGTAGTAGCCCGCCGCGTAGCCGCCCATGATGTGCTGGAAGTGCGGGATGCGGTGGCGCAGCACGATCTCCTCCGGCATGTCGATCTTCTTCAAAGTTTTCTTCTCGAACTTGTCGACATCCAGTCCGTCGGGCTCTTCGAGCACGTGCAGGTCGATATCGACGATGGCGGCGGCCAGATACTCCACCGTGGCAAAGCCCTGGTTGAAGTTGCGCGCCGCCTTCAGCCGCTCCAGCAGCGATTGCGGGATCGGCTTGCCGGTCTGGCAGTGCCGGGCGAATTTGCTCAGCACCTCAGGCCGCTCCAGCCAGTGTTCGTAGAGCTGCGAGGGGAGCTCGACGAAGTCGCGCTCGACGCTGGTGCCGGCAACGGTGGGATAGGTCACGTCCGACAAGAGCCCGTGCAGGGCGTGGCCGAACTCGTGAAACAGCGTGCGCGCATCGTCCATGCTGAGCAGCGTCGGCTCGCCCGGCGCGCCCTTGGCGAAGTTCATGACGTTGACCACGATCGGGCGCACGTCCTTGCCGCCGAGCTTGCGCTGCCCGCGCCAGCCCGACATCCACGCGCCCGAGCGCTTCGAGGCCCTCGCATAATAGTCGCCGAGGAACAGGCCGACGTGCCGCCCGTCCTTGGTGACCTCGAAGACGCGCACGTCGGGCTGATAGACGGGAAGGCCGCTACGCTCCGTGAACGTCACGCCGAACAGCCGGCCCGCCACGTCGAACGCCGCGGCAATGACATTGTCGAGCTGCAGGTAGGGTTTGATCTCCGCCTCGTCGATGTCGAAGCGCGTCTTGCGCACCTTCTCGGCGTAATAGCGCCAGTCCCAGGCCGCGAGTTGGAAGTTGCCGCCTTCCGCCAGCACGGCGCTCTGCAAGTCGCCCCGCTCCTCCAGCGCGCGGGCCCGGGCCGGCCCCCACACGTCGGTGAGCAGCTTCTTCACGTTGGCGGGCGTTTTCGCCATCGAGTATTCGAGCGTCGAATCGGCCGGCGTCTTGAAGCCCAGCAGATGCGCGCGCTCGGCCCTGAGGCTCAGTATCTCCGCAACGATCCGGCGGTTGTCGGTCTTGCCGCCCTTGGCGCCGCGCTTGATCCAGGCC
>DATEVP010000090.1:0-9382 GCA_035258465.1 Hyphomicrobiaceae bacterium | reverse complement strand
CAATGACAAGCAATGGAGCCTCGTCGATTGCGCTTCCTTTCTCATCATGGAGAAAGAGAAGATCACGGTCGCAGTAACCGGCGATAAGCACTTCACCGAGCGCGGCTTCACCAGGCTCACGTAGAGCCTGCCGACAAAGTGCCTGGGCAGGGGCTCGCGGTTCAGGAACGCGAAGCTGACCGCCCGGAAGGCTCAATGGTAGCCCTCGCCTTCGCGCACCTTGCCGCGGAAGAGGTAGTAGACGAAGCCGATGTAGCCGAGGTTGAGCTCCATGGGCTTGGCTCCTCTCGTGCCGGGTCGGCGAAGCGTAGCCGATCCCGAGCCTCGGCGCCGGCTACACCTTCGCACCCGAGGGATGGAAAGGCCCGATCTCGAGGCCGCCGTCCGGATCGGCGGACTCTGGCCCAGGGTCGTCGGGTGCGCGCGGCGGGACGAAGATCTTGGTCTCGGCAGGCTTGCGCAGGCGGCCACGCGCGGTCTCCGCCGTCTTCGCAGCTGCGGGCGTCTCGGGCCTCGGCTGCGTCCGCTCCTTGCGCTCTTCCGCCTTCGCGGTGTGCGCTTCCGCCGGCCCACTCTGCGCTTCCCGCGCGGCAACGCCGGTCACCGGCACGGTCTGGAGCGTCTTTGCAGCGGTCGCAGCCTCGCTGGAGCGCACGGCCCCGGGCTGGGACGCCGGAAGCACCGGCCGTCCGCGCGCCGGCGGCGGCTGACCGACGGCCTCGATGGTCTTGGCCGCCGGGTAGGTGATGGCCGGCTTGCCCTTGTCGTGCGCCAGCGCCGGCTCGGAGCCGGCACCAAGCCCCACCAGCGCCTCGACCTTGGCCGCGCGCAATGCCGCCGTCGGCTCCTCGCCGACCTCGACCGGCGCCTGCCAGCGGAACGCATCGAGCGCCCTTGTCACCGGCGAGATGGGTGCCCAATGCTCGGACACCACGCCATCGGCGGTCCAGGCCGGATCGCGCGGCGCGTTGACGGCGCGCGCCAGCCATTCGCGCACGCGCCCTGTGTGGCCGTGCTGCTCGCCCTCGATGCGCGCCATCAGGGTGCAGATGCGCTGCGTGAGCCGGCTCGCCAGCAAGGGCTCCAGCGCCTTGCGCGCCTCGTCCCACTCGCGCGCCTCGATCGCCGTGATGGTAAGCGCGATGGGACCCTCGTTGTCCTGGGGCGTGAGGCGCGCGAGGTGGCGCACGCGGTTGAGCCGGTCGCGGGGGCTGTCGCCCGGACGGGCGTAGGCATAAGCCGCGGCGAGATCGGGATGGGGGGCGATGCGCCAGGTCTTGAGCAGCACGCGCGCGGCGCGCGGCGTGTTGCCCTTGGACGCCAGCACGCGGCCCGCGATCGCCGCGGCCGGCACCAGGTCGGGCGCCAGGCGATGCGCCTCCAGCGCGAGGCCCAAGGCCTTCTCGGCTGCCGTATCCTCCGCCGCCTGCGCCTGGGCAGTCAGCAGCACGGCACGGCGGCGGTCCGCCACGGTCTTGTCGATCAGCTTGTTGCGCCGGCCGATGGCCAGCGTGTCGAGCGCGCCCTGCCAGTCCTCGGTCCGGCATTGGATGTCGAACAGCGCCTCCACCGGCCACTCGAGCCTGGGGTTGAGCCTGAGTGCGCGCTCGGCGAACTGGCGGCAGGCCTCCGCATCGCTCTCGCGTTGCGCCTCCATGAAGAGGCCGCGCAGGCCCAGGAGCTCGGTATCGGGCGAAGCCAGCATGGCCTCGAAGATGCGCCGCGCCGTTGCCCGGTCGCCGGTGAGGTGGGCGGCCTGCGCGCGCAGCAGGTGGGTCAGCGGCTCGTTCGGCAGCGCCTTGCGCGCCTGGCCCGCATAGCGGATGGCGAGCGCACGATCGCCGGCACCGATGGCAATGATGCCGCTGGAGAGGGCTTCGAGCCCGCGCTTCTCCCGCCGCCTGTGCAGCAGCCGGCCGAGCAGCGCGGGGCTCGCCCACATCCAGCGCAGCGTGGACCAGGCGAGCAGCGCCGCGCCCATCAGCAGCGCGACGATGCTCAGCGCGCGCAATACGCTGGTCTCGACCACGTAGCCCTGCCATTCGACGACAACGGTCCCGGGCCGGGACGCCAGCCAGTCCAGGCCGATGGCCGCCGCCAGAACGCCGAGCAGGAAGATGACGAGGCGGATCATCGCTGTGGCTCCGGGGCGCCTGAGCGGGCGGGCCCCAGCGAGGCCTTCAGCGTCGACTCGACGTCGGCCATGGCCCGGTCGACCGAGTGGCGCGCCTCGACGCGCTTGACCCAGTCCTCCGCCACCAGCGCCGCCTTCGGCGGCAGCTTCTTGGCCTGCTCGATCGCTTCGGCCAGGCGCCCTTCCTTGAGCGCGGCTTCCATGCGGCCGATGACGGCCTCCGCGCTGGCATCCTCGGCCGTGTGACCGAGCTTGCGCACGCGCACGATCGAGCGCGCGCTGGACATGAGCCGGTCGACCAGCGTCGCATCGCTCCGATCCGCCTCGGCGTCGAGCATGGCGTTGGCGACACGGCCGAACGACTTCTCGAGCTCCCGAACCGGCGAGACGCCCTCGCGCATGTGGCGCTCGATCGGGGCCAGGTTCAGCGTATCGCCGGCCGCGCTCTTCACGGCGGCGAGCTCGGTGGTGTAGCTGTCGCCGCGATCCACCGCCCGCCTCAGCGCGGCGAGCTCCAGCGCCAGGACGATGCGGCCGGCGTCCGCCCGGCGACCCGCCTCGTTCTTGACGTAACCTTGCAGATCCTGCTCCAGCGCCGCGATCCTGCGGGCGATCGGACCGAAATCGGCTGCCTTCGCGGCGCCTTGCATGCGCTCTTCGACGTCGCCCTTGATGCCATCCATCCGCTGGCCGAGCCGGCCGGCCTCGGTTCGGACCGCCGCAAGCTCGGCCGCCATGCGGGCCGCGGCAGTTTTCGCCGCGTCGGTGCTCTCCTGCGCCGCTTTTTCCAGCTCCGCCATCCGGGCGTAGAAGGCGGCAGACGGCTGCGGCTGGCCGCTGGCTTGGTCCGCGGGCCTCGACGCCGCCGCCATGCCCTGCTCGAGCTTGGCGATACGTCCTGCCAGCTCGGAGGGCGCGTCCTTGCCGCTGCCAATCCTCTCCTCCCACTCCTTCGCCTCGCGGGAGAGCTTTGCCTGGGCGTTGCCGAGCGCGGCGACGTTGCGCGACATGTCTTCGACCCTGGCGCGGAGGCCTGCGGCACCCGGCCGGGTACCGAGCACGCCCTCGAGCTCCGCCACGCGCCTGGTCAGCTCGCCGACCTCGGGTGCACGCGCGGGACCAGGCGCGGGATCCGGCGCAAGCGCATAGGTTACGGCGAGGACAATGAGGGCGCCGGTCGCACCGGCAGCCGAGTGCGTGAGAAAGGGCGACGACCGTGCCTGTCCCGCAAGCGAGGACATGAAGCCAGCGCCACTCCGAGTTGGGCCGCTGGCGCGGCCAGCCTCGTTCTGCGATCCGCGACCCGCGGCCTTCACACCCGATGCCGACGGCTTCGTCTCCGGCCTGGGCTCCGATTTGCCCGCTGACCCCGACGCACCCGGTTTCGCCTCGCTCACGGATGCCGACCCGCCCTGGGCTGCTACCTCGGTTGCCTTGACATCGATGGTCGCAAACGGGCGCTTGGCCGCGGGCGCCTCGCCTGGCCGCGCATTCTTCTTGCCGGTTTCGTCGGTATCATCGGCCATGGGCTGTTCCTGAAGATCCGCGAGATGCGCAGCTCGGCACGCTGCTTCGGTTCGACCAAATCCGCAAGCGTCCGATTCTTGGGTACCACAGCCCGTCTAGCTGCCGGATTGTGCAGCGGCTTCCTCAATCAGAGCAAGTATTTCTTCCAGCTTCGGCGCCTCCGCGACCTCGCATGTCAGCGGGCCCAGCGGGGCCAGGCGCTTGGCTACGGCCTCCGACAGGCAGAAATGAACGA
This sequence comes from Hyphomicrobiaceae bacterium, assembly GCA_035258465.1. Lineage (GTDB taxonomy): Bacteria > Pseudomonadota > Alphaproteobacteria > Rhizobiales > Hyphomicrobiaceae > AWTP1-13. The sequence continues at coordinate 5,486 of DATEVP010000090.1, read as the reverse complement.
GCTCCCGCGCAATCGAGGTCAGGCCATGCTTGGCCATCAGTGCGGCGTATATTGTCGCAGTGCGTGGCGATAGCAGTATGACACCATCGATTTCGCCAGAGACGAGCTGCTCCCGCGTGTCGTCCGAGAACGAAGAGATGGCGGCCGTGCGATAGACGATCGGCTGCAGCACGCGGAAGCCTTGCTCCTCCAACTCGCCCTTGAGGTCGCCGGCGAGGCGGTCGCCCGCCAAGTGCAGCAGGAAGCCGTTGGCCGGGTCCGCCACCGAGACGATGTGCGTGGTGAGCTCGTGCACCGTGCCGGCGCCGGTCACCACCGTCTCGAAGCCCAGCGCGCGGGCCTCTTCTGCCGTGGCTTTGCCGACGGCGAACAGCGGCAGCGTGCGTGCCACGCCGCGGGCCGGATGCGATCTGAGCGCGCGCAGGGCATTGCGGCTGGTGGCGATCACGGCCTGCACGCCTTCGAAATCGATGGCGTCGCAATTCTCGTAGCTCACCTGCAGCAGCGGCTCCACGGTTGCCTCGTGCCCCAGCTCTTCCAGCGCGGCCCTGAGCTTGAGGGCGTCCGGCTCGGGGCGTGTGACGAGGAAGCGCATCAGGGCTGCGGGCGCAAGAAGTCGGGCCCCGCTTTCGCCAGCAGCTCGGCCGCCGCGTCCTCGGCCATCCTGATGGCCTCTTGCGGCGGTCCCTCGCGCCGCGTGGCGTGGCATTGGCGACCGTCCGGCGTGAGGATCATGCCGCGAAAGACGAGGCCGCCGGAATCGAGCTCGGCGAGGGCGGCAATCGGCGTGCGGCAGGAGCCGTCGAGCTTGGCGAGAAACGCGCGCTCCGCCGCCACGGTGAGAGCGGACGGCTGATCGTTGATCGGTCACAGCAGCTCGGCCATGGCGAAATCATCGGCGCGAGTCTCCACGCCGACGGCGCCTTGCGCGACCGCCGGCAGCATCTCCACGGTCGGGATAGGCGCGGTGATGCGGCTTGCCAGCCCCAGCCGCTTCAGGCCTGCGCACGCCAGCAGCGTCGCGTCGGCGGCCCCGCCCTCGATCTTCACGAGCCGCGTCTCGACGTTGCCGCGCAACGGCACGACGGCAAGATCGGGCCGCAGGTGCAACACTTGCGCCTGCCGCCGCAGCGACGAGGTGCCGACCACGGCGCCCTTGGGCAGCTCGGCGAGGCTGCCGGCCTTGAGGCTGATGAAGGCGTCGCGCACGTCCTCGCGGGTAAGGACGCAGGTGACCGCCAGCCCCGCCGGCAGCACCGTCGGCATGTCCTTCATGGAGTGGACGGCGATGTCGACCTCGCCGGCGAGCAGCGCCTCCTCGATCTCCTTGGTGAACAGCCCCTTGCCTCCGGCCTCGGCGAGCGGGCGATCCTGGATGCGGTCGCCGGAGGTCTTGATGACCCGAACCTCGAAATCGAAGCGGCCGGGCCCGTGCGCGGCCTCCAGCCTCTCGCGCACCTCGCGCGTCTGCGCCCGCGCCAGGGGCGAGCCGCGCGTGCCGATGCGGATCTTGGAAGCTTGCAACGGGCAATCTCTCGATGCTACGCGGGTCCGAACATCAAAGGTGCCCGGCGTTTATGCCTCTGTCCGGGCCCCGGCGCAAACGGCACCATGCAAATGCGACCGACAAGCGGCGATCGGGCCGGGATGGAGCGCGAGACCCTCGTGCTCGGGCTCGAGACGAGCTGCGACGAGACGGCGGCGGCCGTCGTCGCGCGCGGGGCCGATGGCCGCGGGCGCATCCTCTCCAACGTGGTGCGTGCCCAGTGGGAGCAGCACCGCCGCTTTGGCGGCATCGTGCCGGAAATCGCGGCACGCGCGCACGTGGAGTGCCTCGACGAGATCATCGCCGAGGCCATGCGCACCGCGGCCGTCGATTTCGCCGCGCTCGATGCGGTGGCCGCAACCGGCGGGCCGGGCCTGATCGGCGGCCTGCTGGTCGGCGTGATGACGGCAAAGGCCATCGCCCTGGTGCACAAGCTCGACTTTATCGCCGTCAATCACCTCGAGGCGCATGCTCTCACGGTCGGCCTGACGGAAGACCTCGCCCCGCCCTATCTGCTGCTGCTGGTCTCGGGCGGCCACACCCAGCTGCTTGTCGTGAGGGGCGTCGGCGACTACGAGCGCCTCGGCACCACCATCGACGACGCCTTGGGCGAAGCCTTCGACAAGACGGCCAAGCTCCTGGGCCTCGGCTTCCCCGGCGGGCCGGCCGTCGAGCAGGCGGCGCTGACCGGCCGCGCCGGCCGCTTTGCCTTGCCGCGACCGATGCTCGGCCGCGAGGAGCCGCACTTCTCGTTCGCCGGGTTGAAGACCGCGGTGCGTCACCAGGCGCAGGCGCTGGTGCCGTTGCGCGAGAAAGATGTCGCCGACCTCTGCGCCGACTTCGAGGCGGCGGTCGCCGAGAGCGTCAGCGACAGGGTGCGCCGCGCCATGGCGATCACCGATGAGCGTCTCGGGGCTCGCCAGCAGCGCCATTTGGTGGTGGCCGGCGGGGTGGCCGCCAATCGCCGCCTGCGCGAAGCGCTGGCCACGGTCGCAGCGAGCGCGGGATACCAGCTGCACGTGCCGCCGGCGTCCCTGTGCACGGACAACGCCGCCATGGTGGCCTGGGCCGGCGCCGAGCGCCTGGCGCGCGGCTTGACCGACGGCCTCGACTTCCAGGCGCGCGCCCGCTGGCCTCTCGACCCCTCCGCCACCCCGGCCCTCGGCGCCGGCAAGCAAGGCGCCAAGGCTTGAACCCCCTCTCCCCGCGAAGAGCGGGGAGAGGGGATCCCAGCGATCACCGATCGGGCAGGCGCTCCGTCGGCACGATGTCCACGGTCACGAGCCTCCCCTCGCGCAGGATGCGGATGGAGACCCGCTTGTCGATGCGCGTGCCGTCGAGCAGGCGCGCGATGTCGTCGATGCCCGTCACGATGTCCTTGTCCAGGCCGACGATGACGTCGCCGGGCTCCAGCCCGCCGGAATGGGCGGGGCTGCCCGGCTGCACCTCGACCACGCGCACGCCCGCTTCCTGGGTCAGGCCGGTCTTGACCCGCAGCCGCTGTGGCAGGTGCGCCTGGTCGCCGGCGACGCCGAGCCGCGCACGGCGCACGCGTCCGAACTGCAGCACCTGGGTGAGAACGTGCTGCGCCGTGTTGGACGCAACGGAGAAGCAGATGCCCTGCGCCCCCATGATGACGGCGGTATTGACGCCGATCACCTCGGCGCGGGAGTTCACCAGCGGGCCGCCGGAGTTGCCCGGGTTGAGCGCGGCGTCGGTCTGGATGACGTCGCCGATGAGGCGGCCGTTCTGCGCGCGCAGCGAGCGGCCGACCGCGCTGACGATGCCGGCCGTCACGGTCGACTCGAAGCCGAACGGATTGCCGATGGCGATGGCAATCTGGCCGGGCTTCACCTTCTTGGAATTGCCCAGCCGCGCGGCCGGCAGCCGGTCGCTGGTCTCGGCCCGCAGCACGGCGATGTCGGTATCGGGGTCGCGGCCGAGGACGCGGGCCTGGACCCTGCGGGAATCGGTAAGGGCAAGCTCGATGCCCGAGGCGCCTTCCACGACGTGGTTGTTGGTCAGCACGATGCCGTCCGGCGACAGGATGGTGCCGGAGCCCGATCCCATCCCGTGGCTCCTGCCGCGTACCTGCACGTGCACGACCGACGCCGAAATCCTCTCGACGACGCCGACGACGGCGCTCGAATAGGCGTCGAGCAGGTCCTCGTCTTGCGAAGCCTGGGAAACCTCGCTTACTTGCGGACCGTTATGGCGATCTCTCCGCCACAGCTGCATGTGGCAAACCTCCGGCAATGGCGTGGGCCCCGACGGCCTCCACCGGCCCATTATATAGGTGTGGCTGCCGCCGATGGGAGAGGCGGCTGTGGCCCTGCGGATTGCGCCGGGAACGCAAGACCATGGCAGCCGTCGGGGACGAAAGTGTGTCCCGCCGCCGGGCTACCTCACTCGGAGAGCAGCTACCGGGCCGCGCGCCGGCGCGGTTCGCTGAATGCCTCTTCCAGCCGCGTCACCTGCGCCTGCACCGGGTTGTCGGTGCTCACCGGCTCGCCGACCACGACCTGCATGGCGCGGTCGAGCTGGACGATGCGGTCGTTGAGGGCGTAGCTCGCCTCGATCAGGGTGCGCAGACCCTCGGGGAGCTCCGTGAAGCCTTTGACATGGGACGGGCGTCCAGGCGCCCTCAGCTTCACCCGCGCGCGCTTGCCGCGAGCTTCATCCTCGGAGATCTCGCCCTCTTTCACGGCGCGCTGGATCATCAGCCAGGAGGCGAGCTCCAAGAGGCGCGTCGTCAGGCGCATGCTCTCCGTCGCGTAGAGCACGGCGACGGGTCCGCGCAGTGCCCGCGATTCCTTCCGCCCCGCCCCGTCGAGATAGGTGGCCGTGCGCTCGACCAGCGCCATGCCTTCCCTGAAGATGGCGTCGAATTGGTCGGAGGCGGCGAAGCGCTCACCGAAGGAGACGGTAATGCCCGCCGTTGCTGCGGGTGCGCTCTTGATTTCGGTACCGGTGCTCATGCCACGACTTGGAACAACCAGAAACTCTCGGGTCACCATGCTACACCACGCCACCCTCGCAGGCGACAGTTAACAAGTCACCTTCAAATCGAGGCAATGATGCCGCCGGGCCGATCCCTGCGTCCCGCCTGCAACGCACATTGCGTGCCAGGGAAAAGCGGCCAAAAAAAAAGAGCCGCTCGGAGGCGGCTCAAGAGTTAACAGGGAGGCGTCAAACAGAGTGGGCAAGCCACTCGGATCCAGATGACTGGATGTCCCAATCTTGACAAGGATTGGATAACGAAGGGTAAACTGCCGATGCAAGACGAATGGATATCTGCCTCGGCTCCCGCGCAAGACAGCTCATCGGCCGGAGAAAACCTGGGCCGGCGTGGCGTGCCGCGCCTCCACCGCGCAACCGGCATCGCCCGGCCAGCAGCGTGACGACGGCGGGCACAATTCGGCGGCCCTCGCCAGGCCCGCATCGCTGGAGCCGAAGCTGCCGAGCCAAAGGCGCTGGGCCGCCTCGCCGTAGGCCATGCGCAGCCAATCGTTGCGGATGAAGCGCATCAGCGGGTCGCGCTTGCTGCCCACCTCCATCACCACGTAGTTCGCCACGCCGTCCTTGGTCACCTTGTACAGCTGGGCCCGCTGGCCGCCGAAGCGCGCATGATTGATTGCGCATCGCCCCGCTACGAGCGCCGCGGCCTCATCGGCGGGAGATTGACTGGCCGGGCGCGGCGGCGGCTCCTCGACCTTCGCGAGGCGCTGGCTGAAGGCATAAGCGCCGGTGAGCAGGATCAGCCCGGCCGCCGCAGCCGCAGCAAGGGATAACGGCTTTGCCATCATCGCGCCGAAGGCCCCGCTCATCAGCGCTTGAAGATCGAGGCGGCCGCCGCCTCGTGCGCCTTCTTGGCTGCAAGCTCGGCCTCGACCCGGGCGATCTCCGTTTGCAGCGCCGCAATCCGCGCCTGAAGCTCGGC
>DATEVP010000089.1:0-2447 GCA_035258465.1 Hyphomicrobiaceae bacterium | reverse complement strand
CCAGGCCGGGACCCATGCAGCTTGCAACTTGCGTCCGGGCTCGGAGGTGCGGGACGATGGCCACGCTGCCCGCGATCGAGAGCATGAACCCGGAGCGGGTCGACCTGTTCGACGAGGCGACCGGCGAGATCCTCGACGGACCTGCGGATATGTCGCGACGCACGCGTTGACCAGGAGAGCTCGCGGACCCGTGCATGGGTCCCGGCCTGGACCCACGCGCGCCCTGACGGGCACGCGCGGCGCCGGGATGACGGCATTGGCGAGGGCGGAGGCACGATAGACGGCAGTACGTGGCACACCTCGGACCTGCTCGATCTGGCAGCTTTCGGAGTACAACGGCCGTGAAGCGAGTTTCATCTGCGTTCGCTGGATCCCGGCGACAGCGGCCTTCGCCGGTGCAGGCAAGCGCCGGGATGACACGAGGCGCGTGGTGGAGCCGACCTCAAATCACGCCCTTCTCCCGCAGCGCGGCGATGGCCGGCTTGCTGTAGCCGAGCTCTCCCAGGATCTGATCCGTGTGCTCGCCGAGCGTGGGCGCGCGGCGGCGGATGGGGTTCTGCGATCCGCCCATCCAGATCGGCGCCTTGGCGATCGGCGCGGGCTTGCGTGCGCCCGGATACTCGACCGGCTGGAAGAATCCCATCGCCTGGATGTGCGGATCGTCGAGCGTCTGCTGCGGCTTTAGCACAGGCCCCGACGGGATCTTGGCTTTGGCCAGCGTCTCCAGCGCCTCGGCGCTGGTCCGCTCGGCGCACCAGCGGCCCATGCGCTCGCTGATGACGGCGCCGTTGTTGCCGCGGTCGATGTCGTCCTTGAAGCGCGGGTCGGTCAGCCAGTGCTCCTCGCCCATCAGCCTGGCCCAGCGCTTGAACAGCGGGTTGCCCACCACCTGACACAGGATCCACCCGTCCCTGGTGCGGAAGAGGTCGACCGGCCCCGAGGTCTGGCCGCGGTTGCCGGTCGGCACGCGGTTGGCCTCGATCATCGCCTGCTCGATCAGCAGCGCGTTGCTCAGCGTGACGGCGGTTGCCAGCAGCGCGCCCTCGACCCACTGGCCCTTGCCGGTCGCCTTCCGCGCCATCAGCGCCGCCATGGTGCCGAAGGCGCAGTGCAGCGCGGTGCTGAAATCCACCCACGCCACCTGCGCGCGGTAGGGCTGGTCCGGCTCGCCGGTCATGTAGACGGCCCCGGACATGGCCTGGCCGATGCCGTCGAAGCCGACGCGCTCGCTGTAGGGGCCGCCGCGGCCGTAGGCCGTCACCGTGGTCAGGATGATGTCGGGCTTCACGGCTTTCAGGCTGTCGTAGTCGAGCTGCATGGCGGCGAGCGTCTGCGGGGGGAGGTTGGCAACCACCACGTCGGCGGTGGCCACCAGCTTGCGCACGATCTCCTGGCCCTCGGGCAGCATGGGGTCGAGCGTGAGGCCCAGCTTGTTGCGGTTGATCTGCAAAAAGAGCGCGCCTTCGCCGGTCTCGGTAACGGGCGCCTGATAGCGGTCCTCGCTGCCCTCCCGCTTCTCGATGCGGATCACCTCGGCGCCCTGCTCGGCGAGCAGCGTGGCGCAGTAGGGGCCGGCGATGTAGCGGCCGAAGTCCAGCACCCGAATACCGTCCAGCACGCCGGCCATGGCGGCTCCTCCATCCTCACAAGGGGTTACGCGAGCGGCATCACGGCGACGGCCACCAGGAAGGTCGCATGAGGATCCATGGTCTTTTTCCCCCCATTCACGACAAGGCGCCAGCCCTCGCGGCGGTGCCCTGTGCTGCCGGCGTGGATCGCATTGGCAGCGCAAGGGGCTGAGAGGACTGACGCTTTTCTCTCCTCGCAGCCTAGCACGCCCCGCCGCCATGGCGCAGCGCCAAAGTTGTAAAGCCCCACCCGGATTCATCCGTTGGCAGCTTTCAGGCAACGCCGGTTGCTGTGGTAGCTGCTCACAAAACACGCTAACGTGATGGCGGTTGTGAAACCGCCCGAGCCGCCGAGACCAATAGGCCGCCAGCGCGCGAGGGCATCGATCGTATCAATCTGGCGGCCATTGGGGAGAAAATGCGATGCCAGAAGTACAATTCATCATCGTTTGGCTCGTGATCGGCGCGATTGCCGGCTGGCTCGCGGGACAGATCGTGGCCGGGGGCGGCTTCGGGCTCATCGGCGACATCATCGTCGGCATCATCGGCGCCGTGGTGGGCGGCTACCTGCTGCCGCGCGTTGGCATCTACATCGGCGGCGGCTTCATCGCCGAGATCATCAATGCCGTGATCGGCGCGGTCGTCGTGCTGCTGGTGGTGCGCCTGGTGGTCAGACGATAGCCGGGGTCTCGTCGTCGATGCGGAGCGGCGCCGCTTCTGCGGCTGCCGCTCCATCGCTGCCCGGGCGCTCGGCCTTCAGGCGTGGCGGACGGTGCTTGGGGTTTTTCGGCTGTTGCGGCGGCGGCAGAGTGCCGCCGG
>DATEVP010000088.1:0-4737 GCA_035258465.1 Hyphomicrobiaceae bacterium | reverse complement strand
GTTCGATTGACAGGCGCATCGTTCGCTCGGCGACGGGCCATGACTTCCGGTGCCACGGCCTCGGCCGCCTGCCGCAGGAGCGAAAACATTGGAACGCCGCCCTGGAAATCCCATTGGCAGGCCGCCACGATCCCGCCGCGTCGCGTGACCCGTGCCATCTCGCGAACAGCGCGCCCGGGATCGGCAATCTCCTGCAGCACGAGCAGGCAGAGCGCCGCATCGAAGTCTTCGTCTGCAAAAGGCAGGGTCTCCGCCGCACCCACCTGAAACTGGGCGCGTGAACTAGGTACGGCTTGTCGCGCGAACGACACGTACTCCGCGGCGGGCTCCACTCCGACAACATGTATGTCGGCGCCTGCCGCCAACAGCGCAGCCGTCAGACTTCCCGTTCCGGAGCCGATATCGAGAACGCGCCGGGCGTCATGGACACCGACAAAGCCGATGAACTGCGGCGCCAGCCGCGCACTCCAGCGGCCCATGAACCGCTCGTAGGCAGCCGGGTTGGAGTAGGTCATTGCACAACCGCTCCAGAAACGTTCGCTGCCTGCGCGGAGCGCCCGGGCCTGCCCTCAACCCGACCCTCTTCCCACGGCACCTGAAGGGCAGACAGAACCTTTACCGCAGCTTCAGCGTGGCGAGGCCGACGAGCGCCAGCACCACCGAGATGATCCAGAAGCTCATCACCACGGTGGATTCCTGCCAGCCCTTCTGCTCGAAGTGATGGTGCAGCGGCGCCATTCGGATTTCTCTCAGACCTGCCTGGAGCTCGGGGAAGAGACCTCAGTCGGAGACGTTGTTTCCAAGAACTCGCGAAACCTCTTGCTGAAGGCCAGTCGTCGATCCTTCCACCATTGCTGGGTTCCGGGGCGGTGAAAAAACCAGAGCAGGTTGTCGCGATGGCCGATCCAAAAGTCTTCATCGATCATTCCCGACTGATACTGGAAAAAAACATTCTCGTAGCGGCGAAAAAGGCTGATCCCAAGATATGCGAATTGGTTGAACTCGTTCTCGTCGAGTTTTTCCGGCATTGCCATTCCGACTGTAAAGATCCTCGCCGTTTCCTTGCTGTTGCCGACGATTGCGGCCATCTCGCCGAGTGCCTGCGTGGCGAACTGATACGTCTGGGAATAGGTGGCGCGCGTGCTTTGCCTGACTTGGAAGGCCAGGTACACAACTGTCAGCATCACCGCAACTGAGGCGATCGTGCTGGAGATCGCGCTTACCGCATCCCATCCCATGGCGTTGTTTCCTAGTGCCGAACCTACCGCAGCTTCAGCGTGGCGAGGCCGACGAGCGCCAGCACCACGGAGATGATCCAGAAGCGCACCACCACGGTCGATTCCTGCCAGCCCTTCTGCTCGAAATGGTGGTGCAGCGGCGCCATGCGGAATACGCGCTTGCCCGTCATCTTGAACGACGCCACCTGGATGATCACCGACAGCGTCTCCAGCACGAACAGGCCGCCGACGATGGCGAGCACGATCTCGTGCTTGGTGGCGACGGCGATCGCCCCGAGCGCGCCGCCCAGCGCGAGCGAGCCCGTGTCGCCCATGAAGATCATGGCGGGCGGCGCATTGAACCACAGGAAGCCGAGCCCGGCGCCGATCAGCGCCCCGCAGATGATGGCAAGCTCGCCGGTGCCCGGCGTGTGATGGATCTGCAAATAGCGGGCAAAGTTGATGTTGCCCGAGAGGTAGGCGATGAGGCCGAAGGTCGCCGCGGCGATCATCACCGGCACGATGGCGAGCCCGTCGAGGCCGTCCGTGAGGTTGACCGCGTTGCCGGCGCCGGCAATGACCAGCACGCCGAGCAGAACGAAGAACGCGCCGAGCGGAATGACGATGTTCTTGAAGAACGGCACCGTGAGCGAGGACGACAGGTCCGCGCCGCCGACCCGCATCACCAGCCAGGTCGCGAGCGCTGCCACGCCTATTTCGGCAAGCAGCCGCATCTTGCCGGACACGCCGGCACTGCGCGAGGCCGTGATCTTGAGATAGTCGTCGTAGAAGCCGATGGCACCGTAGCTGAGCGTCACGAACAGCACGATCCACACGTACCAGTTGGCCCAGTTGGCCCACAGCAGGGTCGAGACGGTGACGCCCGACAGGATCATGAGCCCGCCCATGGTCGGCGTGCCGACCTTGGCCAGGTGCGACTTGGGGCCGTCCTCGCGGATGGGTTGTCCCTTGCCCTGCCTGACGCGCAACAGGTCGATGATGGCCGGGCCGAACAGGAACACGAACAGCAGCGCCGTCATGATGGCGCCGCCGGTGCGAAACGTGATGTAGCGAAAGACGTTGAGCGGCCCGATCTGATCGCTGAAGTTCACCAGCGCGTAGAGCATCCCTCACCCTCCAGGCCCCGCCGGTCTCCACCTCTTCAGCATGGCCTCGACCAGGGGCGCCATGTTGGTCCCGAGCGAGCCCTTGATCATCACCACGTCGCCGGGGCGCACGGCCTCGAGAAGCGCAGCCACCAGCTCCGTGGAGGAAGCAGCCCAACTGCCGCGCTTGGCCGTCGCCAGATCATCGAGCAGCAGCTTCATCATCGCACCAGTGGCAAGAACCAGATCGACACCGGCGGCGTCAACCGCCTCTTTCAATCCGCGGTGCAGCTCGGCTGAAGCTTCACCCAGCTCCAGCATGTCGCCCAGCACGGCAACGCGGCGCGGGAAGGCCTCGCGCGGCGTCGTCGCCATGGCCGCCAGCGCCGCCCGCACGGAGGCCGGATTGGCGTTGTAGCTCTCGTCGATCAGGAGGATCTTGCGCTCCCCCCCGTCGAGCACGGTGCGGGCCCCCCGGCCCGCGGGCGCCGCAATCCGCGCCAGCGCCGGCAGCGCGCGCATGGCATCGACGCCCAGCGCATTGAGCGCCGCCAGCACGGCAAGCGAGTTCTTGACGTAGTGCTCGCCGGGCGCGCCGACGCGATAGGAGAAGCGCTTGCTGCCCACACCCGCGATGACCGAGGACCCCTTCTCGTCCAGGTTGGCCTGCAGGCCGCGCACCTCGGCCTCCTCGTGCAGGCCGAAGCCGACGATGCTGGCGCCAACCGCGGCGGCGCGCTCGCGCAACAGCGGAAAGTGCGCGTTGTCGCGCGGCAGGATGGCCGTTCCTCCGGGCACGAGGCCCTGCAGGATCTCCGCCTTGGCCTCGGCGATCTCCTCGATTGACTTGAACTGGCCGAGATGCACCGGCTCCACCGCCGTGATGACCACGACATGCGGCCGCACCAGCTGCGCGAGCGGGGCAATCTCGCCCGCGTGATTCATGCCGATCTCGAGCACGCCATAGGCTGCGATTTGCGGCATGCGCGCCAGCGTCAGCGGCACGCCCCAGTGATTATTGTAGGATTTCTCCGAGGCGTGCGTCGGACCTGCCGTCTCCAGGCACAGCCGCAGCATCTCCTTGGTGCCGGTCTTGCCCGCGCTGCCGGTAATGGCGGCAATGCGCGCGTTGCTCCGCGCCCGCGCGGCACGGCCGATGCCCGCCAGCGCCTCGAGCGGATCGTCGGCGCGCAATAGAGCGCCGTCGGACTTGGCGCGCGGATAGCCGTAGCTCACCAGCGCCGCAACCGCCCCGGCCGCAAAGGCCTGGCCGACGAAGTCGTGCCCGTCACGCTTGTCCTTCAGCGCCACGAAAACGTCGCCCGGTTGCAGCGTGCGCGTGTCGATCGAGAAGCCGGTGATGGGCGCCTTGGGCGTGCCTTCGGCATGGCCCTGGGCCGCCGCCACCAGATCCACCCACTGCCAGAGCGGCTCAAGCATGGATCGGCGCCTCCGATAGCGCGGCCCGCACGGCATCGTGGTCCGAGAACGGGATCACGGTGGAGCCGACGATCTGGCCCGTCTCGTGACCCTTGCCGGCGATCAGCAGCACGTCCCCGGGCCCGAGCAGGCGAGCGCCTGCCCTGATTGCCTCCGCCCGGTCGCCGATCTCGCGCGCTCCGGCTGCTCCGGCCAGGATTTCGCGGCGGATGACCTCCGGCCGTTCGCTCCTGGGGTTGTCGTCCGTGACGATGACGTGGTTGGCATTCTCCGCCGCAATCCGCCCCATGATCGGCCGCTTGCCCTTGTCGCGGTCGCCGCCGCAGCCGAACACGCACACGATCCGGCCGGGCACGGACTGGCGCAGCGCGCCGAGCGCCGCCGCCAGCGCGTCCGGCTTGTGCGCATAGTCGATGACGATCAGCCCTCCGCGCACCTCGCCGACGATCTGGCCCGTCTCGTGACCCTTGCCGGCGATCAGCAGCACGTCCCCGGGCCCGAGCAGGCGAGCACCCGCCCTGATCGCCTCCGCCCGGTCGCCGATCTCGCGCGCTCCGGCTGCTCCGGCCAGGATTTCGCGGCGGATGACCTCCGGTCTTTCGCTCCTGGGGTTGTCGTCCGTGACGATGACATGGTTGGCATTCTCCGCCGCAATGCGCCCCATGATCGGCCGCTTGCCCTTGTCACGGTCGCCGCCGCAGCCGAGCACGCACACGATCCTGCCGGGCACGGACTGGCGCAGCGCGGCGAGCGCGGCCGCCAGCGCGTCCGGCTTGTGCGCATAGTCGATGACGATCAGCCCTCCGCGCACCTCGCCGACGATCTCCAGGCGCCCCTTCACGCCCTTGAGCCCTGCGAGCGCCGGCAGTACGCGGCCGGCCTGCTCGCCTGCGGCGATCACAAGACCCGCCGCCAGCAGCGCGTTGGCTGCCTGATAGTCGCCGAGCAGCGGCATGCGAATCTCGACAACGCCG
>DATEVP010000087.1:0-9467 GCA_035258465.1 Hyphomicrobiaceae bacterium | reverse complement strand
AGGACGTCTTCCAGAAGGTGAAGGGCGATTTCACGGCCAAGGGCGTGGCCGTGCCCGACGCCGAGCTGCGCAAGGCCCTATCGGACTTCATGGCGACCGCGGTCAGCCAGATCGAGGCCGAGGGCAAGGCGCAGAAATAGGGCGCTGCAACCATCCGCCGATCAGAAAGAGCCCGCCTCCGCGGAGCCTCAGTGGTTGGCGTCGCGACTGCCGGCGGGAATGATCGCCAGCCACCGTGGGTGGTCCGCTTGGGTAAACCCTTTCACGCGGCCCTTGCAGGGGTGTAGGGCCAAAGGGCCCGCCCGCGTGCATTGACTTCACCGTGGCACCTCATTACGTGCTTTACGACGAGAGCAGCGCACGTGGGCCCAGTGCCCGGGAGAATATCATGGCTGCGAAATCGCGCACGGCTCAGCAGGCCAAGATCGCTTCCGTGGATCCGATCTGGGCGGAGCTGCGCAGCGAAGCCGACGACGTCGTCCGCAAGGAACCGGCGCTCGGCGGGTTCATCTATGCGACCATCCTGAGCAAGGACCGGCTCGAGGACGCGGTGTGCCATCGCCTGGCGCAGCGGCTCAATCATTCCGATGTCGACGCCGGCCTGATCGCCGAGACGTTTGCCCAGGTGCTCGCCGACCATCCCGAGCTGGGCCGCGCGTTCCGCGCCGACCTCGCCGCCGTCTACGACCGCGATCCGGCATGCAGCCGCTATATCGAGCCGCTGCTCTATTTCAAGGGCTTCCATGCCCTGGTGACGCATCGCTTCGCCCATGAGCTGCTGAAGCAGGGGCAGCGCGACTTCGCCCTCTACCTGCAAAGCCAGAGCTCGCGCATCTTCGCCGTCGACATCAACCCGGCGGCAAGGATCGGCATCGGCATCATGCTCGACCACGGCACCGGCATCGTCATCGGCGAGACGGCGGAGATCGGCGACAACTGCTCGCTGCTGCAGGGCGTGACGCTCGGCGGCACCGGCAAGGAGACGGGCGACCGCCACCCCAAGATCGGCGCCAACGTGATGCTCGGCGCCGGCGCCAAGGTGCTGGGCAACATCAAGGTCGGCGATTGCTCCCGCGTCGCCTCGGGCAGCGTGGTGCTCAAGGACGTGCCGCCGCAGACGACGGTGGCGGGCGTGCCGGCCAAGGTGGTCGGCCCCGCGGGCTGCCCCGAGCCGGCGCGCGCCATGGACCAGCGGCTGCTGCCCGACGACTGCGGCTGCGGTTAGTCGGACGTCGGCGATCACGTCCAAGGAAACCGAGTCGAGGGGACGCGCACAGTGAATCCGCAGGAAATCGTTCGCGTGCAGACCTACCTGCGCAAGGTGTTCGGCACCAAGACGCTGTCGGTGCGGGCGCGTGCGAAGAAGGACGACTCGGCTGAGATCTTCGTCGGCGACGAGTTCATCGGCATCCTCTTCCGCGAGGAGGAAGAGGGCGAGCTCTCCTACCAGTTCCAGATGGCGATCCTCGAGATCGACCTCGAGGAGTAGGCGGCGCACCCCCAAGAGGGCCACGACCGAATCTGGCACGTCCGCAACGGCGCCGGAGCCGAGTCAGCTTTGGCCCCCGGTAATCGGAGGCTCGCATAGCGGCGTTCCCTGTCGCTGGAGTGCCACAGCGGTCATGTATCGCCGGTCGAGATCAGCGCCGGAGTTGGCGGCGAGATCACTTTTCGACGGTGCGGATGCCCGCTGGGCCGCCCGGGACCTTGATCTGGCCGGTCACCTTCAGCGACTTGCCGTCGAAGCTCAGCACGTCGAGCGCCTTGTCGAGCATGGATTGCGCCAGCAGCGTCTTGCCGTCCCTGCTCCAGGCCACCCCTTGACCCCAGCCTCCCACCTTCGCCTGGGCGGCGAGGGTGAGCTTGCCTCCCTCGACGCGGTAGACCATGACGACGCCATGATCGTTGTAGGACTGGTGGGACTTCGGCTTGTTCGAGCCGTTCTGGATGGTCACCGCCACGTGCGAGCCGTCGGGCGAGAAGGTGGCACCTTCGGGGATCTGTCCAACCGAGTGCGACTCCACGATACGGGGTGGGTTCTTCTTCAGATCGATGACGGTGATGATGTCCGTGTCGCCCTGGCCGCCGCCCTGATTGACGAGCACGGCGAGGTCACCCTTGGAGCTGATCGAGATGCTGTAGGGGCGGATGCCGGCGACCATGTAGGCCTTGGTGTCCTCCACCTTCGAGCCGTCGACCGACAGCACGGAAATGCGGTGATCGCCGTCGCGGGTGACGAGCGCACGCTTGCCATCGGGGAGGAAGGCCACGTGGCTCGGGCCGGACTTGGCGTCGCCGAGCTGAATCTTGCCGGTCGGCGTCAGGGTCTTGCCGTTGACGGTGAGGATCGACACCGTGCCATCCCCGCGGTTGGTCACCAGCACCAGCTTGCCGTCTGGACTGAACGAAACACCCGCGGGTGAGACGCCCAGCTCGAGCGTGGCAATCACTGCCGGCGGGGAGGCTTTGAGGTCGATGACGCTCAGCCTGTTGTCGGAGACGGTCTTCTTGGGGTCGGAGGGGTCGATCTTGGTCGAGGCGGCCACCAGGGCAATGCTCTCGTCGGGGGCGACGGCCACGCTCTGCGGCGGGCCGACCACCGAGCCCGGTGCATTGAGCTGGCCGACGACCTTGGGTGGCGAGACGCCGAGATCGATAATGGTGACGTTATCGGGCGCCGGGTTCTCGACGATTTTGTTCACGCCGTCGACGTTGATGACCTTGGTGTCGTTCGACGACACGGCGAGCTGCGCGCTCGCCGCAGGTGCAATCGCGAAGGCGGCGAGGCACAGAGCCGGAACGCTGAGCATGCGGTAGGGAATGCGCTGGGCGCGAGCTTTCATCGTCATTTCCTCCCTTGAGCGGCCGATCTGACGTCGGCCGTGAGGAGGCATCGTATACGAAGCGCCCTCGCCTGACGACACTCATGAGGTGAGCCAAGCGACCTGGCTGGTCCTAACGCCTCGATGAAAGTTGACTGCGGAAAAGGCGTTCAGTTGGACCACGGCCGAGAGTTGGCCTGGGGTCAACTTCTCCGTATCGGCAACGAAACCTGCGCGGTCGGTTCAGCCCAGAAAGCGGACGCGCCGGCCGCGTGTGTGGCGTCGCGCCACGCGTTGTTCGCCCAGCCCGCCTTTGCTGGCGGTTTGGGAATGCACGATCGAGGGTCGCCCAAAAAAAAACGGCCGGACTGGCGTCCCAGTCCGGCTCGAATCAGGCCCGGTTGCTTGGGCTTGGCAGGGTGAGGTGCCCGGACCTGATACCGTTGACGGTTGCAGCCGCTGCGGCGGTCAGCGGGCGCTGCGGACGCCTGCCAGCGGCAAAGTCGAATTGGCCTCCTTGGGATCCAGCGACATCCAGATGCGCGGGTTGAGATAGGACTGGCGCATGACGAAGTCGTAGGGCGTCCGGGTCCAGACCTTCACCTCGTCGACCTTGTTGTCGAGGATGAAATCGCCCTGCACCGTGCGCGCGAGGAGCAGCGCGTGGCCCTCGCCCTTCTCGTCGCGCACGACCGTGATCAACAGGGCGCTGGCCGGCCAGCCGCGCGCCATCAGGCGCTGGCGCTTGAGGAGCGCATAGTCCTCGCAGTCGCCCCTGGAGGCCGGGATCGTCCAGTATTCGGTCTGGCCGTAGATCTCCAAGTCGGTGGCGGGCTCGATCTCGCGGTTGACCGCCCGATTGACCGCGTCGAGCTCGGTCAGGCGCTGGGGGCCGGCGGAAAACCGCTGCTCTTCCTGCGGACCCAGCCTGCATTCCCCAGGCACGCGCTCACAAAACTGGACAAAGCCGTAGGGCGGCTGCGTGACACCGAAGACGCGCATGTAGGGCGACGCGCGGTCCTGATCGCGGACAGGCGCGGCGGGGTCGGCCAGCGCCACCGGCCCTGTCAGCACGCCGGCGAGCCCGGCCACAACGATGACGCCCAGAATTTTCATTCTCACCCTCGACCACCGGGACTGTAACGTAGAGGTTCTGCGTTTTGCTGAGCGTCCACCCTGCACTTTGCGCCAAGTTTTCAGCCTGATCGCCTCGAATTGCGGTGTTGGCACTCACCGCCTCTTAACCCTGTCGTGGGGTCCCAAGTTCCGTCATTGCCGAACGCTCTGCCTCGCATGGCTGTGTCAGCCGAAGTAGCGCCGGAGGGCGGCCGGGTTCTGAATGTCGATGAATTGAACGCCGAAACCTTGGGGATGGTGCCGGACGACGCGGGCACGCAACTTCCCCAGCATGACCTCGGCGCCGATGTCCGGGCGCGCCGGCGTGGCGATCGACGCACCGGAGATGGAGATGTCGAGCACGCGACAGGTCAGAGCGATCCCCTCAGCCAGGTGCAGCGTGGACTCGCCGTCCATGGGCGCAACGCGGTCGTGGCGGCGGCTGGCCTCGTCATCCAGCTCGCTGCGATTGGCAAGCCAGGTGAGCTGCGCGGCAAGTTTCTCGCGCTTGTGGCTGGTGGCGTGGATCTTGAAGGCAAAACCGCCCTCGAACTCGCGCACGACCTCGCCCTCGATGCCGCCCACATGATCGAAATAGGCGACGATCCGCTCGCCTATGGCGACGGCAACGGGCGAAGTGACGGCGGCGCCGCCGGCCGAGATATCGACGAGCTTGCAAGGGTGCTCTTCCTTGTTCTCCCGCATGAACCGCCCGGGCAGCGTGACCGCGATCCGCTTGTGGCGGCGCCGATCGGGTGTGATCCGTGACATCACACCCAAGGCGCGGCGGGAAAAACGCGTCTCTCTCGCAAGCATGCAGACCTGCTGAAACTCGGGTGGCGGCCGGTCTCGAGCCCCGATTTTGGAGTGGAGCACGGTCCCGGTTAATGAGCTGCTAGAGCATCATCGCCGCATTTTATTTAAAAAGACGAAACAGATGGATCGTTTCCGGTCGCGGGCTTGTTGATCCGGCAACACCCGCGGGCACACGCCTGTACTTGTTGACCGCGCGTCACTGGCTAATGCTTGGTGCCTTTGCTGTCGCTGCGGCCGCCATCGAGCACGCGGAACTGGCGGCGCAGGGCGTTGGCCGTGCGCGTGTTGGCGGGCTCCGCCAGGAACGGCGCCTGCTTGCCCGAACGCTCGATGACGGAATGCGGCCGCCCGTCGGGCCAGACCAGCTCGTGGCGGACCAGGCGATGCGTGAGCGCGACATCGCCATGCAGCCAATGGGGCGTCGAAGCGGCGCTGGTCGCGCCGATGATGCGCCCGACCGTGGTTCCCGCATGCAGCAGGGGCAGCAGGATCGTCTCCAGCTCGACGCGGTGGCGCGGATCGGTGCCGCTGTCGGCCGTGAGCCTGACAACCGCGCCTTGGTCGCACACCGATGCCAGCAGCCGTTCGAGCACCGGCCGGTCCTGATCGCTCCAGCCGTCGAGAAAATCGGTGCCGCGCAGCTCCTTGCCGAGCACCTCGCACAGGCGCGTGCCGGCGAGGCGGTAGGGGTAGGTCGCCTGGTCGACCCGCTCGAGCATGAAGGTTTCGGCCAAGATGCCGGCGATCCGCGACGGCTCGATCTCGAGGCGCCGCGGCGCAAGGCGCCCGGCCCGCACCTCGTTCCAATAGCTGTAGAGGGTAAAGAGGGTTCTCTGCTTCATTCCCCGCGCGCCCCTGGCCTCCCCTGGCGTTCCGTGTCTCGAAACGGAACACTCAGTTATCCGAGCCGGTTGGCCCGTCCCTCAGGGAGCACCGTTCGTGCCACGGCCTCGTGCAGAAGGCGCCGTCGCCACAGTCAGGGGAAAGTCGTTGCCGTTAGGGTTGCCACGGTCGGGGCGGCTCTATAAGCCGACCAAGCCGAACCGCTGCGCGCCGGAGCGCGATTCCCCTTGAGCCACCGCGAACCGATTTTCAACGTGCCCAGCGTCCTGCTCGCGCTGCTGGCCCTGTTCTTCGCGGTCCACATCGTACGCTGGACGCTGCCCGCGGACCAAGACGCGTGGTTAACGGCGGCGCTCGCGTTCATCCCGGCGCGCTGCTGCGGCTTTGCCGCGGACCTGCCGGGGGGCCGAGTCGCCGCCGTCACGTCCTATGTCACGCACCTCGTGGTGCACGGCGACCTGACCCATCTGCTCATCAACTCGGCCTGGCTGCTCGCCTTCGGCACCCCTGTCGCGCGGCGCACCGACCCCTTGCGTTTCCTGGCGTTCTTCGCGTTCGCAGGCATTGCCGGCGCGCTGCTCTATCTCATCGTTAACGGCGGCGTGCTGACGCTGATGGTGGGCGCATCGGGCGCTATCTCCGGACTGATGGGGGCCTCGTTCCGGTTCGTGTTCCGTAGCCTCGAGGACGGAGGCGCCTGGGCCTTTGCCGGCACGGCGCGGCATATCCCGCTGACGGGGCTCGCCGACACGCTGCGCGACCGTCGCATCGTGACGGCGGTGGTGGCCTGGACCGTCCTCAACATCCTGCTGGCGTGGGGCGCCGCGGGCCTCACCGAAGCGGCCGGGATCGCCTGGGAGGCGCACCTCGGCGGGTTCTTTGCCGGTCTGCTGTTGTTTGGTTTATTCGACCGTCCGCCGCCCGCGCACGACGATGGGGAGGAAGATGCTGCGCCAGCGGGATAATCCCCTTGCGCCCCCTTGGGAACTCCCTCACTATTCGTCAGGGACGGTGGGCCAGGCCGCGCAACAGTCGGCTGGCGGTATGCAGCGAGAGTGAGGCGCCCGGCGCCCGGTGCTGCCGCCCGTTCGCAGCTTGCGGATGGGAGTGACTGTCATGAACGTTGCTGCAATCCTGAAACACAAAGGCCGCGCCGTCACGACGGCGGGGCCGGACGTGAGGCTGT
Organism: Hyphomicrobiaceae bacterium; assembly: GCA_035258465.1. Lineage (GTDB taxonomy): Bacteria > Pseudomonadota > Alphaproteobacteria > Rhizobiales > Hyphomicrobiaceae > AWTP1-13. The sequence continues at coordinate 2,684 of DATEVP010000087.1, read as the reverse complement.
TGGAGATCGCCGACAAGCTGGCGGCCAAGCGCATCGGCGCGATCGTGATCGTCGGCACGCGCGGCGAGGTCGCCGGCATCCTCTCCGAGCGGGACATCATTCGCGCTCTCGCCGAGCAGGGCCCGGCGTGCCTGGAGCGGCCGGTATCGGAGACCATGACCAAGCATGTCGTCACCTGCCAGGAGACCGACACGCTCGATGAGCTGATGGCGATGATGACCGCGCGGCGGTTCCGTCACCTGCCGGTGGTCACGGACGGCGCCCTGGTCGGGATCATTTCCATCGGCGACGTCGTCAAGCACCACGTTGCCGAGGTGGAGATGGAGGCGACGGCGATGCGCGAGTACATCGCGCACAGCTGACGGCCCGACACGGCGCGTGAAGCGAGAGTTCCGGCGGCTCAGACCCGCACAGCCCGGGTTGTCAGCTCCATGACGCGGCTGCGGCCGGCGATCTCGCGCTTGATGTCCTCCATCTCGCGCTGGGCGGCGACGAAGCCGCTGTCGATCAGTTCCTCGGCGCGGTGGAAATCGAACAGGCCGAAGGCAGGCACGCGCGGCTGGATGACGACATCGGGCGGATCGCCGGCAAGCCGCGAGCGGGCAATACGGTCCTGGACGATGTTGAAGGCTTCCACCATGACGCGCGAGATGCCCGGTCCGTTGTCGGCCCGGCCGAACAGCTGGCGCTGCAGCAGCTTCTTCATGGCGTGGCTGTTGCGGGCGATGAGGCCCTGCTCGGCGGGGGGTGTTTCCGGCGCCTCCAGGGCCGGCATCGCCCCGGCGTGCGGCACGACCGTGCCGCGTCCGCAGGTGTCGGAATTGACGTTGACGGCGATCACGTAGCGCGCGCCGAGCGCCCGGCACACCGAAACGGGGATGGGGTTGACGAGGGCACCGTCGAACAGCCAGCGGCCGTCGATGCTCACTGGGCGGAAGATGCCGGGCAGCGCGTAGGAGGCACGCATGGCCTCGACGATGCTGCCCTGCGAAAGCCAGATCTCGTGGCCCGTGCCAATCTCGGTGGCGACGGCAACAAAGCGCCGCGTCAGCGATTCAATGTTGACCGCCTTCAAGCGCAGATCGAGGACGTCGGACAGCTTCTGGCCGTTTATCAGGCCCGAGCCGGTGAAATTGAAATCGAGGAAGCCCAGCACCTTGCGCCGCGTCAGATCGCGCGCGAACTTGTTGAGGGCGTCCAACTCGCCAGCGACGTAGCAGCCGCCGACCACGGCGCCGATCGAGGTGCCGGCAACGATGTCGGGATGGATGCCGGCCTCGTTGAGCGCCTGGAGTACGCCGATATGCGCCCAGCCGCGGGCCGAGCCGCCGCCGAGCGCCAAACCGATCTTGCAATCACCCATCGCGGGGCCCCTATACACGCAAGACTGCAACCGACGCGGCCACCCAACGGCTAAGCCGCTGTTCCCCTTCTGCTGCGTCAACCATAGCGACCAGGGATTAAGTGAGCCCTACGGGAGGGTTAAGGGCTGCCTGAGAAGCGTGCCACGTCGCGCGCATCCTGCCTCTGCAAGAGCCGCGCCGACAGCACAGAGTTAAAAAAGGATTAACCACGCCGCATCGGCAGGTCGGGGGAGGGCCGCGCGCCCAGGCTCAGCGAACGGTAGAAGCAGGAGCGCGCGCCGGTGTGGCAGGCGACGCCGGCGCCCTCGACCACCACCTTCAGCCAGAGGACGTCCTGGTCGCAGTCGGTGCGGGCCTCGCTGACGCGGAGAACGTTGCCGCTCTCCTCGCCCTTCTTCCAGAGCCTCGCCCGCGACCGGCTCCAGAAATGGCCGATGCGCGTCTCCAGCGTGGTGGCAAGCGCCTCCGCGTTCATCCAGGCGAACATCAAGACTTCGCCGCTCGCCGCGTCGGTGACGATGGCCGGGATCAGGCCGTCAGCATCGAACTTCGGCTGGAAGCGAAGGGAAGTCTCCACCTCGCCCGGCGTGCCGCGCGGGGCGAAGAGGTCGGAAGGGGCGGCCATGGCAGGTCTCCGGGAATCGGCCGGGCGGCCGGCCTCAATAGCGAGGCCCGTGCACCATCTGCAGGAAGCGGTCGCGGTAGCTCTGATCGGACTCGAGCGCGCCGGTGAAGCGGGTGGTGATGGTCTTGACGCCGGGCTGACGCACGCCACGCGTCGACATGCATTGATGCTCGGCCTCGATCAGCACTGCCACCCCGCGCGGCCGCAGCGCCTGCTCGAGGGCATCGGCGATCTGCGCGGTCATGGTCTCCTGCGTCTGCAGGCGTTTGGCGAAGATCTCCACCACGCGCGCGATCTTGGAGATGCCGACGATGCGGCCGTTGGGCAGATAGGCGACATGGGCCACGCCCAGGAATGGCGCCAGGTGGTGCTCGCAGTGACTCTCGACGCGGATGTCGCGGAGCATGACGAGATCGTCGTAGCCGCCGGTCTCGTCGAACTGGCGCGAGAGCACCTCGGCGGGATCGAGCCGGTAGCCGGAAAAGTATTCCTCGTAGGCCTCGGTGACGCGCCGCGGGGTATCGATCAGCCCCTCGCGCGCGGGATCATCGCCCGCCCAGGCGATGAGCGTGCGCACCGCCTCCTCGGCCTCGGCTTGGCTTGGCCGACGGCGTGGCGCCGGCTGCTTTAGCGATGCGGCAGCCTTCCTGGTCGCGATGTCGTTCATGGCTTATGTCGGCTCCGCATGGGAAGTG
>DATEVP010000086.1:0-4177 GCA_035258465.1 Hyphomicrobiaceae bacterium | reverse complement strand
CCTGCGCGGGGCGGTGAGGTGCCGCCTGTAAAAAACTAAAGACCGCGGTGCCCATCGCCCCGCAGCCCCTTGCCAAGCAAAGCCTCGAGCGGAGATGCCGCTGCGAGGATGAAGGTGTTAGCGTGTGAAACTGTTTGACTGCCATCAACGACAGGAAAGGGCTCGCCGTCCTGTTCTAATCGCCTTCCGATCCATGCGCTTGCCTGGACCAGCCGATGCCTGGCATTCGGCGGCAATTTCGCGGCACCAGCGACTAGTAAAACAGGCTCGAGACGCTTTCCTCGCGCGCGGTGCGGGCGATGGCCTCGGCGAGCAGCGGGGCGATCGAGAGCACGCGGATGTTGCTCGCGCTCTTGACCAACTCGGTCGGCTGGATCGAATCCGTGATCACCAGCGTCTTCAGGCTGGAGCCGGTGATCTTGGGGACGGCGCCGCCGGAAAGCACGCCATGAGTGATGTAGGCCATCGCCTCGGTGGCGCCTTCCTCGAGCAGCGCGTTGGCCGCATTCACCAGCGTGCCGCCGGAGTCGACGATGTCGTCGATCAGGATGCAGCGCTTGCCGCGCACCTCGCCGATCACGTTCATGACCTCGGACTCGCCAGCCTTCTCGCGGCGCTTGTCGCAGATGGCGATCGGCACGTTGATGCGTTTGGCGAGGCCGCGCGCGCGTACGACGCCGCCGACGTCCGGCGAGACCACCACCAGGTTGGAGGTGCCGTAGCGCTCCTGGATGTCGCGCACCATCACGGGTGCCGCAAACAGGTTGTCGGTCGGGATGTCGAAGAAGCCTTGGATCTGGCCGGCGTGCAGATCCACGGTCATCACCCGGTCGACGCCGGCACGCTCGATCAGGTTGGCGACGAGCTTGGCCGAGATGGGCGTGCGCGGGCCCGGCCTGCGGTCCTGCCGGGCATAGCCGAAGTAGGGCATGACCGCCGTGATGCGCCGCGCCATCGACCGCTTCAGCGCGTCGACCAGGATCAGCAGCTCCATCAGGTTGTCGTTGGCGGGAAACGAGGTCGACTGCAGGACGTAGACGTCCTCCCCGCGCATGTTCTCCTGCACCTCCACGAACACTTCCATGTCCGCGAAGCGTCTGACGATGCACTTGGTCAGGGAAAGCTTCAATGTGGCCGAGATGGCTTCCGCCAGGGGGCGGTTGCTGTTGGCAGCGACCACCTTCATGTGCGGCGCCCCCCGGCCACGGCTCGCATCTCGCGTATCGAAGGGCATGGGGGTACTCCGTTCGCGCTGACGCGCCTTACTAGCAAAGGGAGCCACCGCCACGCAAACGGTCTGCGAAATCAGCGGCTAAGGCACCCATCTTGAGGCGGAACCAGTGCTTCCCCTTGCCCGGGACAGAGACGGCAAATTGGCGTCAGTTGGTGGCTTTGGGCTGTGGCAACAGCTTGATGATGCCTTGCACGGCCGCTCCCGCCGCCTGATCGGCCGTCGGACCCCAGGCTCCATCGAGCGAGCCTTCCGGGATCTCGTTGCGTTGCGAAACGGTGCCGACCTTCTTGCCCTGCGGGTCCTTGACCTGCCACTCGATGTGGATCGACTGCTTGCCCTCTTTGGGCTGGCCCAGGGACACGCTGCCCTCGACCCGATAGGCGGTCGCCACCGGCTTGTCGGTGACCGACACGCCCCGGCCCAACAGCTCGCGCTGGATGGCGGCCGTGAGCGATGCGCTGCCGTCGCCGGGCGCGCCGGTAACGGAAGGCACCATCGCCGTCATGCCACCGCCACGGGTCGTGATGCTGCCGGTGGTCGGGGCAGTGGCCGACGGCCTGGCGACCGCGACGGGCGTCGGCTTCGCGGCCTCTGCCGTCGCGCTGGCCGGGGGTTGCGCTCCAACCCCAACGGGATGTCCCGCAACGCTGGAAGCTACGGGGGTTTGGCTGGTCTGACTCGGCAGCCAGGCGAGGAAGGAGCTGGCAGCCTTGCTGGCGATGTTCTGAGCGACGGTCGCGGTCAAGGCGGCCCATGGGTCCTTGGAGCCATTGCCCGGGACGACTTCCTCACCGGTGATGCGGTTCACCCGCTTGCCGGTCGGATCCGTGACGTCCCAGATGTAGGACACCTTCGTTGCGTTCTTGTCCTTGGCGGCGACGACGTAGGCGCGCAGCGTGTAATCGGCGCGCTCTTCCTTGCTCGTCACCACGCTGACGCGGTGCTTCTCGACCGCGCTGGCGAATTCCTGCTGGATCTGCTTGGCGATGGCATCGGGTGCGCCGATCACCGGCGCGACCGCGATCTTGGCAATCGCCGGCTGTGCTGCCGCTGGCTTGCTGGCTGCCGGCTCCTGGTTCGCGACATTCGTGCCGAACAGCGAGCTGCCGGTCTCGCAGCCCATTAGGCCGAATCCAGCCAGCCCCAAGAGGACAGCGATCACTGCCCTTGGGTGATGGCGCCGCGCCGCAGCAGCGTCCATGGTCGTCACGGTGACGTCCCCCTTCTCGAAATTTCCCCGCTGAGTACAGACTGCCGACGTACCAACCCTGCGGCGGGCAATGCTACGCTCGGTACCCAGCCTGATTCTCTAGTCTTTGACAAACTCGCCGTCCAGTTTCGAGCGGGAAAACCTCATGTATTGCAATGCAAATGGGCGCCTAAGCTCAAAGGTTGTAGAAAAAGATAGCTAAGTCAAGACGATGGCGGAGATTTGGCGCCCATAATCGGGCTCTCCAAGGGCCTGCGACCGTCGAAAACTGAAGAACTCCGCGCTGCGGGCGTAGGTGCAGAGTTTCGTCATTTGGTTACCGCCGATCCCCGCCCGCTCGAGGCGCAGCGCCACGTAGGCGCCCAGATCGAAGTGCGGCCGAGCGCCCGGCTCTGGCCGCGTAAAGAACTGGGCGCTCGCCGGATCGCGCTCCAGGAAAGCCTGCTCGAAGTCCGCGCCCACCTGATAGGCCGGCTGGCCGATGCAGGGGCCGACGGCGGCAACGATGCGCTGCGGGCTGGCGCCGATCCGCTGCATCTCCGCGATGGTGGCCTCGAGGATACCGCTGAGCGCGCCGCGCCAGCCGGCATGGACGGCGGCAACGACACCCGCCTCCCCGTCCGCGAACAATACGGGTGCGCAGTCGGCGGTCAGCACGCCGACCGCCAAGCCTCGCCTGGTCGTGACGATGGCGTCCGCCTTCGGCCGCGCATCCTGGGGCCAGGCTTCTTGGGCAACGACCGCTGTCGTCCCATGCACCTGATGCGGCGTGATGAGACTAGGGGCGCCGAGGTGGGCGGCAATGCGTGCGCGGTTTTCCCGCACGGCGTCCGGGTCATCCTGCGAGCCGAGCCCGCAGTTGAGTGCTGCGTAGGTGCCCTCCGAAACGCCGCCCTCTCGCGTGAAGAAGCCGTGCGCGACACCCGTAAGGGCCGCAAGGCTGTCGACGGTGATGGGCTTCGGCATGGCCGAGTTCTAGACGAACGGGAATTGCGGCGGAAGGGAGGGCGAGCGAACGAGCATGGCCTTGAACAGCTGCCCCATGCCGGTTGGCGACATGAGACGCTGCACGCCGGCCTCGATGCCGCCGGCGAGGTCGGGGTTGGCCGCCATCAGCCGCGCCGCCCGTTCGGCGATGCCCAAGGCGCCCAGGAACTCGGCCTGCGTCATGGGACCATCGGCGCCGAGGCCCACCGCCCGCGCCTTGCGGGCGAGATGCGCGAACTGGACGTGGGCCGTCACGTCGGCGGCGCCGGGCTCCGCGAGCGGATCGACGTAAGCGTGCCGACGCACGGCCTGCAACGTGTCGCCCGTTGCCTCTTGCGCCGGGCCATAGTCGATGAAGAGCGCCGCGAAAGGTCCTTTGCGCACGGCGAGAGCAGCGAGCAGGTCGTCCTCGCCCGGGCGCAGCTCGACGATGGTGCCGGGGGCGGGCGGTGCGTCGCCTGGTCCCGGCCCTTCCACCGGGCCCCCCGTGGCGAAGTGGAGCGCGCCGTCCGACGCGACATCGACCACCCGCTCGCGCCATACGCCGGTTTCGAAGACCAGCTGACGGATCGGGAGTGCATCGAGGAACTCGTTGGCGATGACGATCGCGGGTCCTTCGGGCACTTCGCTGAGAGACTCGTGCCACGTTGCCGGCAGGCGATTCCCCTCCCCGTCGTGTCGAAGACACGCCTTCGGGATGATGTGGGGAGGGGCTAGGGGTGGAGGGATTCCAGGACGGTCGTGAG
>DATEVP010000085.1:0-5728 GCA_035258465.1 Hyphomicrobiaceae bacterium | reverse complement strand
TGTTTCGTGCGGAACAGCGCGGGGCCCGCCGCTCGCCTACCTTTCGATCATCAGGAAGGAAAGGCAGCGTGTCATGAGCATCAAGGACTACAGCTACAACGTAGCGGGCGGCCGCGTCGGCGTCATGCTGATCCATGGCCTGTGCGGCACGCCGACCGAGATGCGCTTCGTTGCCAACGGGCTCGCCCGTGCCGGCTACACGGTGAGCTGCCCGCAATTGGCCGGCCATTGCGGCACCGAGAGCGACATCAAGGCCTCCACCTGGCAGGACTGGTATGCCAGCTGCGAGAAGGCCCTCTCCGAGATGCGCAAGACCTGCGACACGGTCATCGTCGGCGGGCTCTCGACCGGCGCCGTGCTCGGCCTCCTGCTGGCCGCCCGCCACCCCAACGATGTCCAGGGCACCGTGCTGTTCGCCCCCACCTTCTGGCTCAACGGCTGGCTGATCCCGTGGTACGCGCGCCTGTTCCGCGCCATCGGCAACAAGCGGCTCGCCAACCTCATCGACTTCCCCGACTTGCATCCGCATGGCATCAAGGACACGCGCATCCGCGATTTCATCCGCAACGCCCTGTTCAGCGGCGACAGCTCGGAAGCCGGCCTGCCGAGCACGCCCGGCGGCGCGGTGCTGGAGCACCGCCGCCTGGTTAACGTCGTCAAGCGCGAGCTCGGCAACGTGCACCAGCCCTCCCTCATCGTCCACCCGCGCGAGGACGACTACGCCGACCTCGACAACGCCTGGTATTTGCAGAGGAATCTCAAGGGCTTGGTGGACATGGTGGTGCTCGACGACAGCTATCACATCGTCACCGTCGACCGGCAGCGCCACGTCGTGGTGGATCGGGCGACCACCTTCGTCGACAACGTCGCCAAGCGCGTCCAGGCCCTCTCCGCCAAGACCCTGATGCATCCCGCCGCCAGGGGCCTTGCGGCGCAAGCCACCGCGGCCTGAAGCAAGAGGGGGGAGACCCCTCGCGCTCTACGGCTCCTTCTTTCACCGACGTCGAGGCGAGGGGTCTGACCCCCCTTGGTCCCCAACGCGCCGTCATCCCCTCGAGGATGGCGGCGCGTTCGCTTTGGGGCCACCGATCGCCGAAGGCGGACCCAAGGGCTGGCGTTCCCTCCCCCCTTGTGGGGGAGGGACAGGGAGGGGGGGATCGCAGAACGTCAGCCGTCGGGACTCCCCCCACCCCTAACCCCTCCCCACAAGGGGGAGGGGAATCTGCGAGGTCAGCCATCTCAAGAAATTTTCCCCTTGTTCCGCGCGGAACAGCGCGCGCGTCGGCGATCCGGCACGATCCCTCCATGAAACTTGGTGTCAAGGAGGTTCCCATGAACAAGCAGATGATCCTGTTGGTGACGGTGGCGGTGGGCGCTGCCGCGAGTGCATTCGCGCCGGCCGCACAGGCCAAGGGCGGTCACGGCGGTGGCCACTTCCGCTTCCATCGCGTGTGGACCCCGACGTTCGAGAGGTCCTACGAGCCGCCCGTCGTCGTGCGCCGGAAGGTGATCCAGAAGGTCTACGTCGAGAAGAAGACGGTAGCTAACACCCCCAAGACCATCGACGGCATGGGCCGCCAGTACGATCCCGCCGCTCGCGTCTGGTTCGACGGCAAGAGCCAGTGCTGGTCGGGCAAAGAGGCGTTCGCCCTCAAGAGCGGCGTCTGGTTCTACGGCGACGCGCGCTGGTACGAGCTCGACGGCGCCTGGAAGACCAACGCCGCCGAGGCGCCAGCCGCAATCGATTGCGAGGCCTCGCCGGTGATCGCAGCCAAGCTCCAGGGCAACGCCAAGCCCAAGGGCGAGACCACCGGCAAGGACGTCGGCCAGAACGCCGGCGAGCAGGCGCAGCCGAAGAAGGCGACGGCCGCCGACACGCCGCCGGTCAAGGTCGCCGCCGAGGAGCCAGCCAAGCCGGCCGATCCCCTCAAGGCAACCGAGTGCAAGAAGTACTTCCCGAGCGTCGGCGAGATGCTCACCGTCCCCTGCGGCCAGTAAGCATTCGCCTCGACGAACCTGGAAAGTGAGCTTGGAGGATCCTGTCATGAAGGTGCACGCCAACACCCTCGACCCGGCCATGCCGAGCCCGAGCGATCGGGCCGGCGCACTGGGGGCGGCCATGCCGATGATCCCCAAGCTCGCCTACCGCAATCTCTTCCACGATCGGCTGAGCCTCACCGTCACGCTGGTCGGGATCGTCTTCTCCGTGGTCCTGGTTGCCGTGCAGTTCGGCCTCTACCTCGGCTCCGAGAACCGCATCGCGGCCATGTTCGACCACGTGACAGCCGACCTGTGGGTCGTTCCCTACGGCACCAAGAGCTTCGATGACCCGGCTCTGCTCAACGGCCGGGAGCGGCACCCCATCTTGTCGACGCCCGGCGTGGCCGGCGTTCAGGAGCTGGCGGTCGGCTTCGTCAACTGGCGCAAGCGCGGCGGCGGCACGACCGCGGCCTTGCTGGTCGGCTCCGACACCACCCCGGTCGGTTCCCTGCCATGGGACATCACGCAGGGCAGCACCGCCGCTCTCTCCGCGCCGTCCGCGGTCGCCGTCGATGACACCTACTTCGGCGAGCTCGGCATCGAGCGCACCGGCGACCAGGCCGAGGTCAACAACACGCAGGTGACGGTCACCGCCGTCACGCACGGCATCCGCTCGTTCACCACGCTGCCTTACGTGTTCACGACGCTCGCAACCGCGCGCACGCTGCTCGACGCGGCGCCGGATCAGGCGTCCTACATGCTGGTGCGGGTCGCCGCCGGCAGCGATATCGAGGCCGTGCGCGCAGCGCTTGCCGCCCGCCTGCCGGATGCGGACATCCTCACCCACCACGAGTTCCGCAAGCGCAGCCTCGACTACTGGCTGTTCGAGACGGGCGCCGGCGCCGCGCTCATCGCCGGAGCGATCCTCGGCATCATCGTCGGCATCGTCATCGTCGCCCAGACGCTCTACGCCAGCACCAAGGACCACCTCAATGAGTTCGCCACCCTGCGCGCGCTCGGTGCCTCGGCCCGCTACATCCACAAGGTCATCCTGATGCAGGCCATCCTCAGCGCGGCCATCGGCTACGTGCTGGGCATGATGCTGAGCTTTGTCGTGATCTGGGCATCGAGCAAGACCACGCTGCTCATCGTCATGACGCCCAAGCTCGGCCTGCTGCTGCTCGTGCTGACGGTCGGCATGTGCACGCTCGCCGCCATCTGCGCCATCTTCAAAGTGACCCGCATCGACCCGGCCGTCGTGTTCAGCCGGTAAGCAAGGAGGGATCGATCATGACTGCCACCACCACCACCACCCGCCCGCTGCTCGAGGCGAAGGGCATAATCAAGGTCCTGGGCAGCGGCGCTGCCGAGGTGAAGGCGCTGAAGGGCGTCAACCTGGACCTGGTTCCGGGTGAGCTGACGCTGCTGATGGGGCCTTCGGGCAGCGGCAAGACCACGCTGCTGTCGATCCTGGGCTGCATCCTGAGCCCCACCTCCGGCTCGCTGACCATTGCCGGGCATTCGACGGAGGGGCTCAACGCCGAAGGGCTCGCCGATCTGCGGCGCCGGCACGTGGGCTTCGTGTTCCAGGCCTACAACCTGGTGCCGACGCTGACCGCGCTGGAAAACGTCATGCTGGCCCTCGATCTCAGGGGAGCGTCCCTCGCCCATGCCCCGGCGCTGGCCCATCAGGCACTCGCGGCGGTGGGGCTGTCGCATCGCACCAATGCCTCCCCGAGCAAGCTCAGCGGCGGCGAGAAGCAGCGCGTGGCGATCGCGCGTGCGCTCGCCGGGTCCCCCTCGGTGATCCTGGCGGATGAGCCGACCGCCGCGCTCGACAGCGAGAACGGCCGGGCGGTGATGGCCCTGCTCGCCGAGGTGGCGAAGGATACCTGCCGCGCGGTGCTGGTCGTCACCCACGACCACCGCACGCTCAGCTACGGCGATCGCCTGATCAGGATCGAGGATGGGCGCATCGTTGGCCGTGCGCGGCGCCGGACGCCAACCATCGCACCCGAGGCAGAAAGGGAGATGACGCTGCCGGTCGCCGCCTGAGACCCAGCGCCATATGGAGCGGCCGCCACGGCGCGACGCTTCGCCTGCAGGCAAGCCCGAGTTCAACCCACTGCAACCCGTAGGAGAGACCCCATGACCAAGCTCATCGCACGCACTCTGCAAGCCGCGGCCCTCACCGTCGTCAGCTTCGGCGCCGCGCCCAGTCTCGCAGCCTCGGAGCCGACCGGCCTGTGGTACGACCACACCGGCCGCGGCGCCGTGGAGATCGTCAAGTGCGGCGCCAACCTCTGCGGCCGGCTGGTGTGGCTGAAGGATGCGTCGAACAAGAGCGCCTGCGGCACGCAGATCATCGGCAATGTCAAGCCGGTTGCCGGTGGCGCCTGGGATGGCGGCTGGATCTACGATCCGGAGGACGACGCCAAGTACAGCGTCGAAATCACGCCGATGGGCGCGGAAAAGCTGAAAGTCGTGGGCTATGCCGGCTCCAAGCTCCTGAGCGAGACCATGATCTGGCGCCGCGCCCCGGCAGACCTCAAGCGCTGCAACGCCTGAGGCTCGGACATGCGCGGGTGGCCGTCCGCGGCTGCCCGTGCACCAACGCGTGCAAATCGCCTTGTCGGCATGGGCGGCGCCGATACAATCGAATTGTGGTCCGTTGCCGCGCTCGAGCCGAGACAAAGCACCGATGAGATGCGGAATACCCGGGATGGCTCCATCACGCCGCAAAACGCATGTGTGGTGGGGCCTCGCCCTGCTTATCGGCGTGCTGGCCTCGAGCCCGCCCGCCGGCGCCGGTGACACCCCGTCGCTCCAGGACTTCCTGGGGCGCGCGCAGACGCAGACGGAGCGCAAGGCGGTCGAGGACCTGGTCGAGAAGCTGCAAGGCGCCGCGCGCAAGCCGGCGCCGAGCGCCCCCGCTCCGGCTCCGGCTCCGGCTCCAGCCTCGACCACCGCCGCGCCGGTCCCTGAGCCTGCCGAGCCCCCGGCGCCGACGGCGTCGCCCGCACCTCCTCCTGCGGCACCGCCTGAGAAGTCCGCCTCGCCGGCGACCGTCACCCCGCAGGCGGCCGTCGAAAGTGCGGAAAAGAAGCAACGGCCGAGCGTCGACCTCGAGGTCTTCTTCGACTACGACGCGGCGCGGATCACGCCCCAGGCGGCCAGCGTCCTGAGCACGCTCGGCCGCGCCCTCGTCGACGCCAGGCTGGCGGACGACGCGTTCCTGATCGCCGGGCACACCGACGCCAAGGGCGGCGACGACTACAATCTGGCGCTGTCGGAGAGGCGCGCCGAAGCCGTCCGCCAATTCCTGATCGACAATTTCAAGATCGAGCCGGGCAAGCTGGTGGCCAAGGGCTTCGGCCGCCAGCGCCTGAAGAACCCGAAGCTCCCCCTCGCCGGCGAGAACCGGCGCGTGCAGATCGTCAACCTGTCCAAGTAACGTCATCCCCGCGCAGGCGGTACGGCTCCCCTCCCCCTGTGCCGAGGCGAGCCGAGGCACGAATGAGGGGGGAGGGCGGAACACCACGGGGTTAGACGGCCGTGGGTTCGAGTGCGGCAAACGGCTTCGGCCGACTAAGCCCGATGGTGTTCCGGGTGGGGGTGACGTTGGAGTGCGCGTGAGACACCCCCACCCGGCGCGCCGAATGAGTTAGCGCCGCAGGACGAGCTGGTGGCGTCGGCGGCGCAAGCGAAGCGTCGCTAACTCATGGCGCGCCGCCCTCCCCCCTCGTTC
>DATEVP010000084.1:0-6064 GCA_035258465.1 Hyphomicrobiaceae bacterium | reverse complement strand
GGTTTCGCCCGATCGGATTGCGGCGGTCATCCCGGTCAACTTAGGGATTTTCTTTGGATCTTGGGCGCGGCTCCCGTCTGGCCTAGAGTGTCGACGGCGAGCCTGCGGAAATATAGGGATCCCAATGCCGACCTTGCATGCCGGGACGGTCGTTGCGCTTTCCTTGTCGGCAGGCGTTGCCTTGGCGCTCGGCACATTCGTTGCGGGCTCACCCCGCGCGCTTGCCCACTCCTGGTATCCGGTCCGATGTTGCGGCGGCGAGGACTGCCGCAAGGTCGATCGCATTGAAACGCTTGCCGACGGCGACGCGGTTTTTCATGCCGGCTCGATCTCGGTGGTTGTGGCGGCCGAATTCCTCCGGCTCCCCTCCCAGGACAACCACACGCATATCTGCGTCTATCGCGTAGGCTCCGGTGAGTACCGGCCGCGCTGCGTGTTCGTGCCGGGGTCGTCGTGAGGGACATCGGTTTCCCTGGCCTGTGCACCTTCATCCATCCTTAACCACGAGCCGCTGCAATTTGCATCAAATGCAGCCGTCGGAAGAAATGATTAGTACTGCCCGGCATAGTCTGCTCGCTCGCATCACGGGGAAGGGCGATGACGGACGCTTGGCGGACCTTTGCATTCTTGCGTCGCCGTCTTGGCGTCCCCGTCGGCGCAGCCGCGCAGCGCAACGAGCCGGCGCGCGACCAAGAGCTCCTGGACGCGGTCTGGGAGGCCCTCAACATAGGAAGAGACAACAAGGCTCTCCTCCTTGCGCGCGAGGGCGCCATCATCAACGCCAATCCGCTGGCCTGCCAACTGTGTGGCCGGCCGTCGGGCGCGTTGCTCGGCAAGAGCGTCTTTGGCGAGTTGTTCGGGGACGAGCCTGCACGGCATCCCGCCGGCACCACCGAGCGCTGGGAAACCGCGCTGAAGACCGAGGCCGGCCCCGCCATTGCCGTCGAAGTAACCCGTCAACCTCTCGGTAACCGCTTTCCGGGGATCGAGGCCTACGCCATTCGCGACCTGCGCGTGCGCCGTGAGGCTGCCGAGGAGCGGGAGCGCCAAAACCGGGTGCTGCAGCAACGCGACGAGGAGATCCGTACCCAGCACCTGCGGTTCGAAATGGCCCTCACCAGCTTGTCGCAGGGCGTGTGCGTCTTCGATGCGGAGCAGCGGCTGGTGATCTGCAACGAGCCCTACCGGACCATGTACGGCTTCTCTCAGGAGCAAGTCAGGCCCGGCACGACGCTGCGCGAAATCCTCGAGTCTCGCGTCGCCATCAGCCCGGACATCACATCCTCGCCGCAGGAATTCATTCGCCAGCGGCTTGCCGCGGTAGCGGCGGAAAAGACCTCCCGGGCCGTCCACCATCTCGCCGACGGCCGCATCATAGAGGTCGTGCACCACCCGATCCCCGGCGGCGGCTGGGTCGCCACGCACGAGGACGTCAGCGAGCGCCGCTACATGGAGGATGCGCTCGAGCAGACCAACCGCGAGCTGGAGCACCACAACAATCTGCTGCGGCAGCGCGAGGACGAGCTGAAAACGCAAAACGTCAAGTTCGACGCCGCCCTGGAGAACATGCTGCAAGGCGTTGCCATGTTCGATGCCGAGCAGCGGCTCATCGTGTGCAACAAGCGCTATTCCGAGATGTACGGCCTGACGCCCGAGCAGGTGAAGGCCGGCACGACCGTGCGCCAGATCTTCGACTATCGCATCGCCAACGGCCACTACCACGTCAAGGACACGGCGAGCTTCGTTGGCACCTGGGCCGACGATTTCGGCGAGGTTTCATCGCGCATCCAGGAGCTGGCCGACGGGCGCATCATCAGCGTCACGCGCCGGCGCATGGCAAACGGCGGCCGTCTCGTGACGCACGAGGACATCACGGAGCGCCGGCGCCTCGATGCCCAGCTCGAGCGACAGCACAGCCTGCTCGAGGCGCAGGAGAAGCAGCTGCGCACGCAAAACGTGCAATTGGATGCCGCCCTCAACAATATCGTGCAAGGGCTCGCCATGTTCGATGCCGAGCAGCGCCTGGTGGTCTGCAACGCCCGGTATGCTCAGATCTACGAGCTGTCACCGGAGCAGGTGAAGCCCGGGACCACGCTCCCGCAGATCATCGAGCACCGCATCGAGAACGGCCTGAAATCGGAGAAGTCGCCCGAGGAGATCGTCGATGCCATGCTGCGCCGGTGCGACGACGTCGCGTTCGAGCAGTTCCACAACCATCTGAGCGACGGCCGCTGCATTGCCATAACGGTGCAGGCGATGGCGGACGGCGGCACGGTCACCACCCATCAAGACATCACCGAGCAGCGGCGCTCCGAGGCGAAGATCGCCCACATGGCGCTGCACGACACGCTGACCGGCCTGCCCAACCGCGTGCTCCTCAACGACCGGCTGGAGCATGCGCTCTCTCGCGTCAGGCGCGGCGAGATCGTTGCCACGCACATTTTCGACCTCGACCACTTCAAGACGGTGAACGATACGCTCGGACATCCCGCCGGCGACAAGCTTCTGACGATGGCCGCCGACAGGCTGAGAACGCTGGTGCGGGAGTCTGACACGATCGCGCGCATGGGAGGCGACGAGTTTGCCATCGTGCAGGTCGGCATCGCCCAGCCGGCCGACGCCACTTCGCTGGCGCAGCGCATCATCGCCGTGGTCAGCGAGCCCTACGACCTCGACGGCCACCAGGTGGTGATCGGCGCCAGCGTCGGCATCGCGGTAGGACCCAACGACGGAAAAAACCCCGAGCAGATCATCCGCAATGCGGACCTCGCCCTCTATCGGGCCAAGGGCGACGGGCGCAACACCTATCGCTTCTTCGAGCCGGAGATGGACGCGCAGATGCAGGCGCGCCGGGAGCTCGAAAGCGACCTGCGCAAGGCGCTCCCCGCCAACGAGTTCGAGCTCTACTACCAACCCGTCGTCGATCTGGCGAGCAACGAGATCAGCGGTTTCGAGGCGCTCATCCGCTGGCACCATCCGAGCAAGGGCATGATCGCGCCCAACACGTTCATACCCCTGGCGGAGGAGATCGGCCTGATCATCCCGCTCGGCGCATGGGCGCTGCGTGATGCCTGCGCGACGGCCGCGCGATGGCCGGCGCACCTCAAGATCGCCGTCAACCTTTCGCCAGCGCAGTTCCGCAGCCCGGGCCTGCTGCAGGCGATCGTCGGCGCGCTCGCGTCATCGGGCCTGGCGCCGGACCGGCTCGAGCTCGAGATCACGGAGAAGATTCTGCTGCAGGACAGTGAGGCGACGTTGGCCATGCTCTATAGCCTGCGCGAGCTCGGCGTGCGCATCGCCATGGACGATTTCGGCACCGGCTATTCCTCGCTCAGCTACCTGCAGAGCTTCCCCTTCGACAAGATCAAGATCGACCGCTCGTTCGTCAGGGACATTGCCGAAAGCACGGGCTCGCTCAACATCGTGCGGGCGGTGGCGGCCCTCGCCAAGGGGCTCGGCATGACCGCGACCGCAGAGGGTGTCGAAACCGTGCAGCAGCTCGACACCATCAGGGCCGAGGGCTGCACCGAGATGCAAGGCTATCTGTTCAGCCGGCCGCTGCCTGCCCAGGAGATCGAGAAGCTGTTCCTGTCCCCGCGCCATGAGCGCGTGATCGAGGGTGACAACGTAGCAGCGTGATCTGCAACGCCTCCTCGCAGGCGGCTCGCTTGCGAGGCAAGAGCGAAGGCCGCCGGGCTCACTATGCGCCGGCGACGATCCGTGTCAGGGCGATCATGATCAAGGCGCCGACGGCAGCGCTCACGATGTGCACGACAAGCGCGTTGTCGATCGGCAGCCCAAAGTGAACGGTGACGAGGAAGACCTTGCCGACGAACGCGCCGGCGATCCCAGCGGCGAGATAGCGGGTGAGATCGCTGCCGGTGACGACGACCGCCAGCCAACCTGCAACCAAACCAACGATGGCGACGATGAGGACCGTTTGTGCGTCTATATCCATGGCGTCATTGCCGAGCGTACGTATCAGCCAGCGGCGAACGAACGCGACAACCCGGACCGCGCAGTCCGCTCCTATGGTGGGCTTTACCCTGGAAGTCTGATGGAAGACTTTGAATATGACCGGGGATTTTAAGAAAATTGCAGTGATCACACACACCCTACCGTCATTTCGCGCGGACCAGCTTTCCGGCCGTCCCTCGAATCACGTATGATTCGCTTCTGTGGTGCGTACAAGTCACGGGGAGACAGGCCGTGCGCACTTTTCTGCATTTCATTTCCGATGCCGCGTGCGCCGTGCTCAACGTGGCGTCGATCGCCATCGCCGCCGGCACCGTTGCTGCGATCTACACCCATCGCCTGCGCGACGGGGTGCTGGTCGCCCTGGGCACCCTCGTCTTCGCAGGCGCGGGCTTCGGCTACAGCATCTGGCGCACCTATCGGCCACGCCGCAGATCCCAGATGTTCCGCTCGCGGCGCACGTGGTGGGCGGCCTTCAGCGCGCGTGGCTCGCGGATGCCCGAGCTATCGCGCGGACTAGCCAGGTAGAAATCCGAACGCGCGCTCGAAGCGGCGCACGTAGGCCGGCCACACCTCGGGATTGACGATGCGCGGCGGGCGCTTGCCGTCGAGCGCATCGAGCAGCTGCTCGGCGGCGATCCGGCCCATGTTGGCGCGCGCCTCCTTGGTGACGCCGGCGGTGTGCGGGCTGACCAGCACGTTGTCGAGC
The DNA here is from genome assembly GCA_035258465.1 of Hyphomicrobiaceae bacterium. GTDB lineage: Bacteria > Pseudomonadota > Alphaproteobacteria > Rhizobiales > Hyphomicrobiaceae > AWTP1-13. The sequence goes on along the minus strand of DATEVP010000084.1, from coordinate 1,380 downwards.
TGGAGCAGCGGATGGTCGAGCGGCGGCGGCTCCTTGGCCCAGACGTCGAGCCCGGCCCCCGCGATCTTCTTGTTGCGCAGCGCCTCGCAGAGCGCTTCCTCGTCGTGGATGAACCCGCGCGACGTCGTGATGAAGAACGCATGGCGTTGCATGCGCGCGAACTGCCGCGCCCCGATCATGCCGCGGGTCTCCTCAGTCAGCGGGCAATTGATCGACACGTAGTCGGCGCCGGCGAGGAGGGTATCGAGGTCGACCTTCTCGCCGCCGCGCTTCTCGATCTCGGCGGCCGAGAGGTAGGGGTCGCAGGCCAGCACGCGCATGCCGAAGAGGCCGCGCACGAGCTCCGCCACGCGCGTGCCGATGTGGCCGAGACCGACGATGCCGATGGTCTTGCCGTGCGCCTCGGCGCCGATGAAGGCGTTGCGGTTGAGGTTCGCCTCGCGCCGCATCAGGCGGTCGGTCTCGGCGATGCGCTTCGACAGCGTGAGCAGCATGGCCAGCACATGCTCGGCCACGGACTGCCGGTTGCCGCCCGCCTGGTTGAGCACCAGCACGCCGGCCTTCGTGCAGGCCTTGGCGTCGACCGTGTCGTAGCCCGCGCCGTTGCTCGACACGATCAGCAGATTGGGCGCCCGCCGCAGCAGGTCGTCGTCGACATGATAGGTGCGGGCGAGTTCGTCGCGCGCCGCGCCGATCTGGTAGGCATGCGCCGCCGCCAGGATCGGCGCCGCAATCTCTTGCGCGCTGTCGTTCTCCAGCCGGTCGAGGCGCACGTCGCCGCGCGCCTGCAGGAGCTCCGAGAAGATCGGGTGCGCCAGGTACTTGACGTAGAACACACGCTTGGCGTTCGCGGACATGGCTTCGGGTTTCGCGGGCTGGAGGGGGAATTGCTTGCGGCGAGCTTCTTGTGGGACTATGGCGGAGGCTTGCTGATGGCGCAAAGCATCAGCGCGGGAAAAGCAATCTGTCGGGGGATGGCGGCAGCCGTCAAGGTGTGACCGCAAGCCGGCGCCGCCGGCAGCCAAGCCAACGCGCTCGAGGAGAGTGGCATGGACACCGCCGAGCCGAAAACCGCTTCGGGGCTTTGGCACGAGATCGTGCTCGACACGCTCAAGCGCAACGAGGTCAAGCTGATAACCTACGTGCCCGACCGGGTGCTGACGCCCCTGATTGCCAACCTCCATGCCGACCCCTACTTCACGACCTTCCCGACCGCGCGCGAGGAAGAGGCTGTCGGCATCGTGTCCGGCGCCTGGATGGGCGGCCTGCGCGGCGCGGTTCTGATGCAGACCAGCGGCTTTGGCACGCTCGGCAATGTGCTGGCCTCCCTGGCCGTGCCCTATCAGATCCCGCTCATCATGATCGTGTCCGAGCGGGGCA
>DATEVP010000083.1:0-8690 GCA_035258465.1 Hyphomicrobiaceae bacterium | reverse complement strand
CGCAGCACGTGGAGCCGCAGCACCGCAATTGGGGCGAGTTTCGCGTGCCATCCCTGCGCAACGTCGCTCGCACCGCGCCCTACATGCACAACGGCTCGCTGGCGACGCTGGAGGATGTCGTTCGCCACTATTCGCAAGTCGACGAGGAGCGGCTGCACGGCGACGATGGCGCGCGGCTGATACGAGCGCTGCGGCTGACGCCGCAGGAGACCGCCGATCTGGTGAGCTTTCTCAGGACGCTCTCCAGCGACGTTTCCGCCGAGAAATAAGCCGCACATTCACGCTCTCGCCGCGCCCAACGCCACGTCGTCCGAACCCATGCCTTTACCCGCGCCCGCGACCTGATAGAGTGCGATTCAAGCCTCAACCAGAATGACGCCCGTAGGCCGCAAAGGCCGAAACCGGGTGCCGGAGAAAAGACGGTGGAGGGTAAGAAGGAGCAGCTCGGCGCAGCGCCGCTGCACGCCGAGTCGGATGGGCGTGTCGAGGGCATCGCCACTCGTGCGCACAGCGCACCGCTGGCCACCGATCCGCAACCCGCCGTTGCCGCCTACCCCAGCGCCGACTTCGATGGCTATTCGGCCTTGTCCAGGCGCGCCTACGCCGCGCTCGATCTCGGCACCAACAACTGCCGCCTGCTGGTCGCCCGCCCCTCACGGCGCGGCTTCAAGGTGATCGACGCCTTCTCGCGCATCATCCGGCTGGGCGAGGGCGTATCCACGAGCGGCCGCCTGTCCGAGGCCGCCATCGAGCGCACGATCGAGGCGCTGCAGGTGTGTGCCGGCAAGATCAGGCGCCACCAGGTCGAGCGCGCGGGGCTGATTGCCACCGAGGCCTGCCGGCTCGCCTCGAACGGCAGCGAATTCCTGCAGCGGGTGCGGCGGGAGACCGACCTCGACATCAAGGTGGTCAGCCGGGAGACGGAGGCCAAGCTCGCCGTTTCGGGCTGCGCGTCCCTCATCGATCTCAGCTGCGACTATGCGCTGGTGTTCGACATCGGCGGCGGCTCTTCCGAGCTCATCTTCCTGGATCTGACGCGACGCCAGCACAAATGGCGGCGCTCGCTCTCCGAGCGCATCGAGGTGCAGAACTGCATCGGCGCCTGGACGTCGCTGCCGGTGGGCGTCGTGACGCTGGCCGAGCGCTTCGGCGGCCGCTTCGTCGATCGCGACACCTTCGCCGGCATGGTCGACCATGTCATGGAGATGCTGACGCCCTTCGAGGCCGAGCACAAATTGAAGGGGCGCCTGTGCGGCGGCTCGACGCACCTGCTCGGCACCTCCGGCACCGTGACGACGGTGGCGGGCGTGCATCTGCGCCTGCCAAGGTACGAGCGCAACCGCGTCGACGGCTGCTGGCTTGAGACGACCCAGGTGCGCACTGTCACCGCCGAGCTGCTCAGCGCGAGCTACGAGGAGCGCGTGGCGCAGCCCTGCATCGGCCGGGAGCGCGCCGACCTGGTGCTCGCCGGCTGCGCCATCCTGGAGGCCATGCTGCAGATGTGGCCCTGCGAGCGGCTGCGCGTGGCGGACCGCGGTCTGCGCGAGGGCATTCTGGCAACGCTGATGACCGAGGACGGGGTCTATCGCGCGGGCGGCGGCCGGTCCGGCCCCTGGCGGCGATAGATCGGCACGGCACCGTCCGATGACAAGGCGCAGCGGAAATGGACGGGGCGGGACCAGTGGGCGGGGCCAGCTCAAGGTGCGGCTCAAGACCGCCAAGCAGCGCACGGCCTCCTCCCAGCGCTGGCTCGAGCGCCAGCTCAACGACCCCTACGTCGCCGCCGCCAAGCGCGAGGGCTTCCGCTCGCGCTCAGCCTTCAAGCTGATCGAGATCGACGACAAGCACCGCCTCCTGAAGCCCGGCAAGCGCGTCGTCGACCTCGGCGCGGCGCCGGGCGGCTGGTCGCAGGTGGCGGCCGAGCGCGTGCGCGCGGTCGAGGGCAAGGGCCAGGTGGCGGCCATCGACCTGCTGGCGATGGAGCCGGTCGCCGGCGTGGAATTCATCGAGCTCGATTTCATGGATGAGACGGCGCCGGCCCGGCTCACGGCGATGCTGCGCGAGGGGGCCGCCGACATCGTGCTCTCCGACATGGCCGCGCAAGGCACGGGCCACACGCGCACCGACCATCTGCGCATCATGGGCCTGGCCGAAGCCGCCATCGAGTTTGCCTGCGAGGTGCTATCCCCGGGCGGAGCCTTCGTTTGCAAGGTGCTCCAGGGCGGCACCGAGCGCGAGCTGCTGGAGCGGCTCAAGCGCGCCTTTGCCACGGTCAAGCACGTCAAGCCGCCGGCGAGCCGGTCCGAGTCGGCGGAACTCTATGTGGTGGCAACCGGTTTTCGGGGGCGGTAGCGCGACCTACGTCTGGCTTTCGACGTGGATTTGGTAGACTACCATTGAAAGGAATGATCATGGCCATGAAGAACCCGCCCCACCCGGGGCGTGGCCTGAAGGATGATCTCGACGCGCTCGGCCTGACGGTAGCCGAGGCGCTCGGCATCACGCGCCAGCAACTCTACAACGTCATCGGCGGCAAGAGCGGCATCACCGCGGAAATGGCGCTGCGACTGGAAAAAGGCGTGGGGGGACGGCTGATGCCTGGCTAGGGATGCAGACCGCTTACGACCTCGCCCAGCTGCGCCAGCGCGAGGGCGACATCAGGGTCAGGAAGCTCAGGCGCCGCGTGGCTTAGGGTTCTCCGGAAGAGGCGAGTGGCGACCCATGGACCATCCACGCATCAAGCGCGATCCCAAGGTGATGATGGGCAAACCCGTCGTCGTGGGCACACGGATTACGGTTGAACATATTCTGCGATGCCGCGCAGCCGGTGACACCGATGAAGACATCTTGCGTAACCACCCCAGGCTGACCAAGACCGACATCCGGGCTGCGCAGACCTTCGCTGCCGACTACCTCGCCGAGGAGGTAGTGATCCCGGCCAAGCAGGGTGGTTAGATCTGCCCGCGCAGGCGGGCATCCACGCCACGTAGCGGGAATTTCGAGGAGAATCGCATGGGTCCCCGCCTGCGCGGGGATGACGCCGCCGTGCGGGTGAGCCCGCCTTCCCCCCATTCGCGGGTGGTGCTAAGAGAGGCCTTGAGCGATTCCATGACACGGGCGGCGAGGCGCCGCGTGCTGGGGGCCTGAGGGGCACCTTGGCGCGCCCGTTTTCGGCCAACCGGTGGAGGCAGGAGAGCAAACATGGCGCAACGGCCCATACTCGATGAAAGCACCGTAGCGCTCACCTTCGACGACGTGCTGCTGGTGCCGCGCCCGTCCGACGTGCTGCCGGGGGAGGCCGACGTCGCCTCGCGCGTCACACGCGAGATCGCCGTCAAGATCCCCGTCATGTCCTCGGCCATGGACACGGTGACGGAGGGCCGCCTCGCCATCGCCATGGCGCAGGCGGGCGGCATCGGCGTCATCCACCGCAACATGTCGCCGGAGGAGCAGGCCGAGCAGGTGGCCATGGTCAAGCGCTACGTCGCCGGCATGGTGGTCAATCCCGTCACCATCCCTCCGGGCTCCACGCTCGCCGACGCGCTCAACCTGATGGACGCGCACAAGATCTCCGGCATCCCCGTGGTCGAGGCCGGCAAGAAGGGCAAGCTGCTCGGCATCCTCACCAACCGCGACGTGCGCTTCGCCACCAACCCGAGGACACCCGTCTCCGAGCTGATGACCAAGAAGCTCATCACCGTGCGCGACGGCGTCGAGCGCGAGGAGGCGCAGCGCCTGCTGCATCAGCACCGCATCGAGAAGCTTTTGGTGGTGGACGAGGATTATCGCTGCATCGGTCTCATCACCGTCAAGGACATCGAGAAGGCGCAGAAATATCCCAACGCCTGCAAGGACGAGCACGGCCGGCTGCGCGTGGCGGCGGCAACCACGGTCGGCGACGATGGTTTTGCGCGCACGGAGCGGCTGATCGATGCCGGCGTCGACCTGGTGGTGGTCGACACGGCGCACGGTCACTCGATCCGGGTGCTGGAGGCCGTGACCCGCATCAAGAAGCGGTCGAACCGGGTGCAGGTGATCGCCGGCAACGTGGCCACCGCCGACGGCACGAAAGCGCTGATGGATGCCGGCGCGGATGCCGTGAAAGTGGGCATCGGCCCCGGCTCGATCTGCACCACGCGCATCGTCGCGGGCGTCGGGGTGCCGCAGCTGACCGCCATCATGGACGCGGTGGAGGTGGCCAAGAAGCAGGACGTGCCGGTGATCGCCGACGGCGGCATCAAGTTCTCGGGCGATCTGGTGAAGGCGCTGGCCGCCGGTGCCGACTGCGCCATGGTCGGCGCCTTGCTCGCCGGCACGGACGAGGCGCCCGGCGACACCTATCTCTACCAAGGGCGCACCTACAAGGCCTACCGCGGCATGGGCTCGGTGGGCGCGATGGCACGCGGCAGCGCCGACCGCTACTTCCAGCAGGAGGTGAAGGACACGCTCAAGCTCGTGCCGGAAGGGATCGAGGGCCAGGTGCCCTACAAGGGTCCGGTGGACGGCGTGCTGCACCAGCTGGTGGGTGGCCTGCGCGCCGGCATGGGCTACGTCGGGGCCCACAACCTGGGCGAGCTCAGGGAGCGGGCGCGGTTCATTCGAGTCTCGGGAGCGGGCATGGTGGAGAGCCACCCGCACGGCGTCGCCGTCACCCGCGAGTCGCCCAACTACCAGCGCAATACTTGAAGCGAGCTAGTGTGATGATCGAGAAGTCCGCTACATCGGGTTTGGCTAGGTCGGGGGGCGGACTTCTCGATCTGAATCACACTAGAATCATGAATTTTCTAGTGTCCTTCAGATCGCGAAATTCGTTCCGAGCAAGCCGCACACTGAGACGAATTTCGCGATCAGGACACTAGGGGCATGCGGCCGGGCGCACAAATCCGGGCCGCCGTCGAGGTGCTCGAGGAGGTGCTGGGCAAACACCAGCCGGCGGCGGTGGCGCTGGCCGACTGGGGCAAGAGCCATCGCTTCGCGGGCTCCGGCGACCGCGCCGCCATCGGCAACCTGGTCTATGACGCCCTGCGCCGCCGCCGCTCGCTCGCTGCTCAGATGCAGGCCGATTCGCCGCGTGCCCTGGCGCTCGCCGCCGCGCCCCGTGCGCTCGGGCTTACCGCCACCGCCATCATCGCCGGCGCCGACGGCTCGCAGTACGCCCTGGAGCCGCTGGGCGAGACCGAGCAGTCGGGACTCGTGCGCGATCTGCCGGCCGATACGCCGGCGGGCGTGCGTGGCGACATCCCGGACTGGCTGGAGGCCTCGTTCGAACGCGTCTTCGGCGAGGCCGCCGGCGAGGAAGGCGCGGCCCTGGCCCGCCGGGCGCCGCTCGACCTGCGCGTCAATACGCTCAAGGCCGACAGGGACAGGGTGCTGAAGGCCCTCGCCAGATTCGCGCCCGGCCCCACCCCGCTCTCGCCGGTCGGCGTGCGTATCCCCGCGCCGGAGGGAGCCGGGCGCCAGCCCAGCGTGGAAGCGGAGGCCGGCCACGGCAAGGGCTGGTATGAGGTGCAGGACGAGGGCTCGCAGATCGCCGCCCTGATGGCGGCAGCCGCCCCGCGTCAGCAGGTGCTCGATATTTGTGCAGGCGCCGGCGGCAAGACGCTGGCCATGGCGGCGGCCATGCGCAACACCGGCCAGATCTACGCCTACGACGACGAGGCCGCGCGGCTGCGGCCGATCTTCGAGCGGCTGAAGCGAGCCGGCGTGCGCAATGCGCAGGTTCTGCCGGCCGGCGACGCCGCCGCGCTCGCCGCGCTGGGGCCGCGGTTCGACACGGTGTTCGTCGATGCCCCCTGCACCGGGACCGGTGCCTGGCGCCGGCGGCCCGACGCCAAGTGGCGGCTGCGGCCCACCAGCCTCGAGCAGCGCGTGGCCGAGCAGCGGGCCGTGCTGGCGACGGCGTCGAGCCTCGTCAAACCCGGCGGGCGGCTCGTCTACGTCACCTGCTCGGTATTGCCGGAGGAGAACCGCGACCAAATCTCCTGGCTGCTGGCGAACCATCCTGGACTTGCGACGTTGCCTTGGCGCGATTCGTGGTCGGCCGGCGTCGGTGGCGAGGCGCCCGTGTCGGCCGACGGCAGCGACGACGCCTTGCTCCTCACGCCGGCGCGGCACGGCACTGACGGTTTCTTCATCGCCGTGCTGGTACGAACAGAATGAGTGTTGCGCCAGCGCGAAAGGCTTGTATGAAGTGCCCCTCGTCCACAGATAAAAGTTTGACACGGAAATTCGAGAGACTAAGGATCGCGGTTTGTTGAGGCCAACAGGGGTCTCGTTGTCGAGCGGCCGAGGGTCGGCGTCGATCGGGAGAGCGAAGAGCGCTCCATCGCCGCGGCGCCGGTAAACGGGGAGGACACCCTTCCATCATGGTAATGCCGTCCAAGGCGAGGCGCCCACGACGCTTGGCGACGCGTTCGTGTCTGGGTCCGGTGGCCGATCTAGAGGCGCACCTCCCCGAAGAGTGGTGGCGGAAGCTCTTCAACGCTCTCTATGTGAAGACCGACGGCGACGTCGTCGAGAACCTGGAGAACACCCGCCGGGAGGTGGACTTCATCGTCTCCTCGGCGGCCATCCAGCCGCACAGCCACATCCTCGACCTGTGCTGCGGCCAGGGCCGGCACTGCCTGGAGCTGGCCCGGCGGGGCTTCAAGCACGTGATGGGCCTCGACCGCTCGCGCTACCTCGTGCGCCTCGCCAAGAAGCGGGCGCAGAGCGAAGGCTTGCAGGTGCTGTTCAAGGAAGGCGACGCGCGCAATCCGCGCCTGCCCGAGAACAGCATGGATTGCGTCGCCATCATGGGCAACTCGTTCGGCTACTTCTCCAACAAGCAGGACGACGAGAAGGTCCTGACCGCGGTCGGCAAGATCCTGCGACCCAGCGGACAGCTCGTGCTCGACATCACCGACGGCGGGCACATGCACGAGAACTTCGACAAACGCTCGTGGGAGTGGATCGACGAGCACCACTTCGTCTGCCGCGAGCGCACCATCAGCCAGGACGGGGAACGCCTGATCTCGCGCGAAGTTATCGTGCACGACGAGATGGGCGTGATCGCCGACCAGTTCTACGCCGAGCGCCTCTACACGCGCGAAAGCATCTCCAAACTGATGGAGAAGACGGGCTTCCGCAACGTGCGCCACCACGGCCACGCGGAGGCGCTGTCCGACCGCGACCAGGACCTGGGCATGATGGCGCGCCGCATCCTGCTCACCGCCGATGCGCCACATCTGCCGATGCGCAAGAAGGGCAAGCTGCAGGCGTTCGACGTCACCGTGGTCATGGGCGACCACCGCCTGCCCGACCAGGTCAAGCGCGGGGGCACCTTCAACCCCGAGGACCTCGACACGGTGCGCAAGCTCAAGGACGCGCTGGTCGAGCTCCCAAGCTTCAAGTTCCGCTTCCTCGACAACCACGGCACGCTCGAGCGCGATCTCGGCGACCTGCGCACGGATCTGATCTTCAACTTGTGCGACGAGGGCTGGAACAACGACCCCTTCAAGGAGCTGCACGTGCCGGCGCTGATGGAGGTGCTGGGCATCGGCTACACCGGCGCCGGCCCCTCCGCACTCGCCGCCTGCTACGACAAGGGGCTGGTGCGGGCGGTGGCCCAGGGACTCGATGTGCCGGTGCCGCTCGAGAGCTACGTGCGGCCCGGTGACCAGGGCGCGACGCTGCCGTCCGTGTTCCCGGCACTGCTCAAGCCGAACCAGGGCGACAGCAGCCAGGGCATCACCAAGGACGCCGTTGTCAACAACGAGAAGGCGCTGCTCGACTATCTCGACCGGCTGCGGGCCGAGTTCCCCAGGCGCGGCGTGCTCGTGCAGGAGTTCCTCACCGGTGCGGAGTATTCGGTCGGGCTCATCGGCAATCCCGATCAGGGGCTCAGGGCCCTGCCGATCCTCGAGGTGGACTATTCGAGACTCGATGAGAAACTGCCGAAGATTCTCGGCTACGAATCCAAGTGGGAGCCGGAGAGCCCCTACTGGACGCAGATCAAGTATCGCGAGGCGACGCTGGCCGACCACAAGCAGCAGCAGATGATCGACAGCTCCTCGCGGCTGTTCGAGCGGCTGGGCTGCCGCGACTACGCCCGCTTCGACTTCCGCGCCGATGCCAAGGGCGAGATCAAGCTGCTCGAGGTCAACCCGAACCCCGGCTGGTGCTGGGACGGCAAGATGAACATCATGGCCGGCTTCCAGGGCATCCGGTATTCCGAGTTTCTGGGGCAGATCCTGCAGGCCGCCGTCGAGCGCCTCGGCATCACCGCCAAGCCGGCGGCGCAGGTCCAGCCGGCCAGCGCCAACGGCAACGGGCACCAGGTGGCGGCGGAGTAGGTTGGGTCAAGCGAAGCGGCGACCCAACACCATCAGGCGTGACAATTCAAATTGCGTTGGGTCATCGCTGACGCTTGACCCAACCTACGCTATCTTCGCTTGGCCCAGAGCCAGGGGAGAAGCGCGCCATGAAAATTACCGGCTACCAAGCGGCCACGCTCAACGTGCCCGAGGACGATCCCCTGGCCAACATGCCGGAGGAGGCGGGCCGCACGCGTCCCATCGTCATCCTGCGCCTGCGCACCGATAGCGGGATCGAGGGCATCGGCGTGACCCTGTGGGGCGGCAAGATGAGCGGCAGCCTACGCGTCGCGGTGGAGGAGCTTGCCGCGCTGACGGTGGGCGAGGACCCGCTGC
>DATEVP010000082.1:0-8304 GCA_035258465.1 Hyphomicrobiaceae bacterium | reverse complement strand
TCCGGCGCGGCTGACGGGCGCCGATCTCGCCCGGCTGCGCGTCGCCGTCTCGCCCGATCTCGGCTGCGCCCCGGTCGACAAGGGCGTAGCCCGCCTGTTCCAGGCCCGCGCCAAGGTCTTCGGCTCGGCGTTCCGCGAGGTGCAGGAGCGCGCGCCGGATTTCACCAACGTCCACGACGTCTTCGAGATCCTCCGCTGCGTGCACTTCGTCGCCACGCACCGCGAGCGCCTCGAGAAGTCGCGCGATCTCCTCGACCGCAACGTCATCGACAACACCGAGCGGGGGCTCAAGCTGACGCTGCCGGCGGTGAGCTGGGCGCACGTGGAGCAGACCAAGCTCACCAAGCGCTTCCTTGCCTTCTTCGACGAGGTCGACGTGCTGATCTGCCCGGCCGCGTCCGTGTCGCCGTTCCCGCACGGCCAGCTGTTCGTCGAGGAGATCAACGGCGAGAGGATGCCGACCTACATGACCTGGCTGGCGCTGACCTGCGCGCCGACAATGGCGCTCGCCTGCGTTGTCGCGCTGCCCTGCGGCGTCGACCAGCATGGCCTGCCGTTCGGCATCCAGGTCATCGGCCGCAACGGGGCCGACGCCTTCGTGCTCGAGGTGGCGCACGCGCTCGAGCAGGTGCTGGCCGGCAACAAGGAGACCGCGCGGCCCGTGCCGGATGCGGCGAGGCTGTCCTCGTAGGTGTCGCGCAGGATCAATTGGGGAATGGCGTTCGACCGCCGTGCGCATTCGGCGAATCTCGTCTCACTTGCGCGCAAGAGCCACGCTCAGCAGGCAGGCAATGACCGACGATGCCAACATGACCGCAAACGCAACACTGTAATCCCCTTTGGCGTCGAAAATCGCGGCACCGATCCACGCACCGAGCCCGCCGCACATATGATGGATCATGACAATCAGGCCAGCAATCGAGCCGAGGTTCACCATGCCGAATGCGTCGCGGGCAAAGATCACCAGCAGCGGTGCCGTCATCAGGAACGTAAACCCGAACAGGAGGGCGAACACCGCAATCGACACCGTCGATTGGTCGACGATGATCAAGGCGAAGGCGGCGATGCGCAAGAGAAAGCAAGCGAGCGTGGGCGCCACCGGCCCCGATCTGTCGCTCCAGGCGCCGGCCGCGATCACGCCGGCGAAGCCGAACAAGCCCATCAGCGCGAGCAGATTGCCGGCAAGGAGGGCATCGACGCCGCGATCCTGGGCGAAGGCAACGACGTGGGTGGCGACAAAGAAGTCGTCGAGGCCGCACAACGCGTAGACGCCGATCAGCAGCCAGAACTGCCGCGTCCGGGCGGCCGCGGCCAGAGTCACGCCGTACTCGCCCGACCCCGCCGTCCGCACATCCGCCCGGGCACCCTTGCCGGCGTCATCGGCCGGAACAGCAAGGAACACGAGAGGCAGCAGCACGAGGTGCGCCAGCCCGCCCCACAGGAAGACGGACCGCCAACCGGATTGGGCGAGGATGACGGCGAAGGCGGCGATGATCACGAGCTGTCCCGCACTCATGCCGGCGCTGACGACGCCGTTGGCGAGGCCAGCCTTCCTCGGGAACACGCGGCTCACCATCAGCGACACGGGTGTGATGGAGGCCACGCCATTCCCCACCGCAAACACCACACCGTAGAAGGCAAAGACCTGCCACGGCGCGGTGAGCACGTACATGAGGCTCATGCCGAGGGCGCTGATCACGAGGCCGCCGGCCAGGACCACGCGAACGTTGAGCCGGTCTGCGAGGCGACCGGCAAGGAACATGCAGACGGACATGACCACGAGGTAGCAGGCAACGGCAAGGCCGAGCGCCGCGCGCCCGACGCCAAGCTCGTCGGCAATGGGCTTCAGCGCGAGTCCGATGGCAAAGCGTGCCCCGCCGCCGACGAAAAGGACCAAGAAGCCGACCGCCAGAATGACGAAACGGCTCATGGACGCTGGACGATTGCGGCTGGGCGCGGGCGACAGGGGGAGGGCCAGCCGCGCGCTCGCTCGGCGCAGAAAACCAAATCTGGAGGATTCATTTTGGCTCGCGACAAGAGTACGTGGCCCAAGACTAGCAGATGAAGCTAGCCCCGATGTCAACGTGCAACCTCGAGTCCTGGATAGGAGGCTGGCGGCGGGGGGAAGGCAGCGGGTGCCACGAAGATTTGGAGGCGGGATGGGTTCCCGCCTCCAACCGTGTGACGGCGCTGGCCTAAGCCGCGATCCTCACGCCAGCTGGTCGCCGATCGGCAGCTGCCTTATGCGCTTGCCGGTGGCGGCGAAGATGGCGTTGCAGAGCGCCGGCGCGAACGGCGGCACGCCCGGCTCGCCGACACCGCTCGGCGGCACCTCGATGCCGTGCTCGATGATGTGCACCCGCGTCTCCTTGGGCGACTCGTCGATGCGCACGAGCGGGTAGTCGTTGAAGTTCGACTGCTCGATCGCTCCGTTCTTCAGGGTGACCGCGCCGTACTTGGCGAGCGTCAGCCCCATGACGGCGGCACCCTCGATCTGCGAGCGCACCCGCTCGGGATGCACGCAGTAGCCGCAGTCGATCGCCGTATCCACGCGCGGGATGGTGATCTTGCCTTTGTCACCGACCTCCACGTGCACGACGGTGGCGATGTAGGTGACGAAGCTGCGGTGCGCGGCGATGCCGAGCCCCTGCCCTTTCGGCAGCTGCTTGCCCCACCCCGCCTGCTGGGCCGCCACCTCGGTCACCTTTCTCAACCGCCCCGTCTGGATCGGGAAGGTCTCGAAAGGCTCGCCGTAGTTCCACCACGGCGTCGTCACCTGCTGCCTCGGATCGACGATGCGGTCCGGCCCGATCAGCTCGAGCAGGAAGTCCTTGGGATCCTTGCCCAGCTGATGCGCCATCTCGGCGACGAACGACTGGATCGACCAGGCGTGCGCCACGTTGTTGACCGACCGGAACCAGCCGATGCGCACATGGGACTGCGCCTCGCCGCTCTCCATGCGGATGTTGGGCACGTCGAACGGTGTATCGACCCAGCCCATGCCGAGCTCGATGTCGAAGGGGTGCTTCGGATCGGGCACGAACGTGGAGATGATGCTGGGGGCCGCGCTGCGGTGCCGCCAGGCAACCACCTTCTTGTTGGCGTCGACTCCAGCCTCGAAGCGCTCCGCGGTCACGGTGTGATAGAAGCCGTGGCGGACGTCGTCCTCGCGCGTCCACACCACCTTCACCGGCGCCCCGCCCAGGTTCTTGGACAGCAGTGCCGCCTCGATGGCGAAGTCGCACTTGGACTTGCGGCCGAAGCCGCCGCCGAGCAGCGTGGGATAGAGCGTGATCTCCGCCGTGGTGACGCCGAGCGCCGCGGCGACGTCGTCGCGGGCCCCGCCGGGGCTCTGCACCGGCGCCCACACTTCCCAGCGGCCATGGTTAATGCGCGCGGCCGCGGCCGGCGGCTCCATGGTCGCGTGGTGGATGTGCGGCGCATAGTACTCGGCCGTGATCACGCGCGCGGCCGAAGCCAAGGCTTTGTCGGCGTCGCCGACGTTGCGCTCGACCTTGCCGGGCTTTTTCACGGCCGCTTCCAGCTGCGCTCTGTAGGCCTTGGAGTCGTAGGCCTTGTTGGGCCCGTCGTCCCAGGTGATCTTGAGCGCCTCGCGGCCCTTCAACGCCGCCCATGTGCTCTTGGCGATGACGGCGACGCCGCCGAGCGGGGCGAACTTGTAGGGCGCCGGCGTCGGCTGCAGGGTGACGATCTTCTCCACGCCCGGCACCTTCAGCGCCGCGCTGGAGTCGAGCGTGGCAACCTTGCCGCCAACCACGGGTGGCCTGGCAATGACCGCAAACTTCATGCCTGGCAGCATGACGTCCTGGCCGTAGACCGCCTTGCCGGTCGTGATGTCGTGGAGATCGGCAATGCGAATGGTGCCCTTGCCGATGTAACGGAAGGCGCTGGCCTCCTTGAGCTTCACCTTGTCGGCGGCGGGCACCGGCAGACCGGCGGCGTCGCCGGCGAGATCGCCGAAGGAGAGCTTGCGTCCCGAGGGCTTGTGCACGACCTCGTGCAGCTGCGCCTGCACCTCGCTCTCCGGCACGTTCCACTTTTTCGCAGCCGCCGTCTCCAGCATCTGCCGCATGGAGGCGCCGCAAAGGCGCATCGGCTGGATCCAGTGACGCACGCTGCGCGAGCCGTCGGTGTCCTGGTTGCCGTAGGTGCGCTCGTCGCCCGGCGACTGCACGACGCGCACGCGCGCCCAGTCGGCCTCCAGCTCGTCGGCGAGCATCATGGGGAGGGCGGTGCGCGCCGCCCCGTTGCCCATCTCGGCGCGGGCCGCCACGATGCTGACCGTGCCGTCGCCGCCGATCGAGACGAACACCTTCGGGTTGCTGACGACGCCGTTCGGCATGGCGTCGCCCCCGGTCGGATAGGCGGCGAGCGCGCCCCTGACCGCAGGCCATTGCGCGGCGAGCACGAGGCCGCCGGTGGCAGCGACGCCCTTGAGCAGGCCGCGCCGGCTGACGTTGGTGATCTTGAACTTGTGGTGAGTGCTGAGCTCTGTCATGTCACGCCCCCTTGGCCGCGGCGCGGATGGCCGTGTGAATGCGCTGATAGCAGCCGCACCGGCACAGGTTGCCGGCCATGGTGCTGGTGATTTCGGCATCGGTGGGCGCCGGCTTCTTGGCGAGCATCGCCGCGGCCTGCATGATCTGGCCCGTCTGGCAGTAGCCGCATTGCGGCACGCCGCCGTCGCGCCAGGCGACCTGCACGGGGTGGTCGCCCGTGGGGTGCAGACCCTCGATGGTGACGACCGCCTTGCCCGTCACGGCCGACATCGGCGTGGTGCACGAGCGGATCGCGTTGCCGTCGAGATGGACGGTGCAGTTGCCGCACAGCGCGGCCCCGCAGCCGAACTTCGTGCCCGTCAGGCCGAGCTCGTCGCGCAGGTACCACAGGAGCGGCATCGACGGATCGCCGTCGTATGCGCGCTCCTGGCCATTCACCCGTAAGTTCGCCATCGTTTCCTCCTCTGGCGTGGATTATTGGGCACCGAAACAGGCGTCTTCGCTCCAACCAACGAAGCAGTGGAGCGACGAGATCGACCCTCTTCTTGTCTGCTGAAAGTTCGTCTTGACCCCGTCCTCACAGGCGCAATCGATAGAGCGAGGCCGGAATATTCGGCTTTCGTTTATGAGTATCGACGTGAGGTCTTGGAATGAGTGTAGTTCCGATCTCGGATGGAAGAGCGGCGATCGAAATCACAAGCTCGTGACAAGATTCGGCTGTCGCGAGATGGGAAGCGACCCACTGCGGCCGAGCGTTAGCGGCCGAGAGGCAAGCCCCGCTGCGTACAGCTACGAGTGCCGTGCGAAAGGGCCGGTCAGTTGGCGGGCGGCTTGATGATCTTGCCGTAGCGCTCCGTGTCGGCCTTGATCACGGCATCGAACTTGTCGGGCGCTGAGGCGACGAGCGCTACGCCCTGCGGCTCGAAGCGGGCCCTGACATCGGCCATGTCCAGCACCCGGCCGATCTCCTGGCTGGCTTTGGAGACGATCGGCCCTGGCGTGCCCGCCGGCACCATGATGCCGAACCACGAGTCGTACTCGAACTCGGCCACGCCCGCCTCCTTGAAGGTCGGAACATCGGGAAGGCCGGCAAGCCGCTTGGCGCCCGTAACCGCCAGGGCCCGAAGCTTGCCGCCTTGGATGAGATCGCCGCCGGCGTTGAAGAACGTGAAACCGAAGGCCACATCGCCGCGGATCATGGCTGTATGCGTCTCGGGCAGCCCCCTGAAGGGGAGATGCACAATGCTGGTATTGGTAACCTGCTTGAACAGCTCGCCGGCAATCCCGGTGGTGCTGCCGAGACCGGCGGAACTGTAGTTGAGCGCGCCCGGCTTGGCTTTTGCCGCCTCGATCAGGTCCTTGACCGATTTGTACTCCGATGTCGGGGACGTCGCCATGATCAGCGGCGTCGATGCGACTTGCGTCACCCCCACGAAATCCCTTACGGGGTCGAAATTGATGTTCTTGTTCAGATTGCCGATGACGGTGTGCCCGTTGGATGTGAGCATCAGCGTGTAGCCGTCGCCTCCTGCCCTGGCGACGCTGGCGGTGCCGGCAAGACCGGGCCGGTTTTCGACGATCACTTGCTGGTTCCATTGCGTTGCCAGCTTATCGGCGATGACGCGGGCCAGGATGTCGGTCATGCTGCCGGCCGAGAACGGCACGACGATGCGCACCATCTGCTGGGGATACTTGGCCGCGTCGCCGGATGGAGCTTGCGCGAGCGCACCCGACCATGTGGCGCCCAGCGCAAGGAACGCGAGGATGCTGTGCAGGCGGCGCATTTTGTATCCTCCCCAAAATTTCCTCGGCATATGCGCAGATTCTATCGCAACAATCCCGCGAGAGCATCCAGGAATGCGTCAGGGGGGCACTGGCCGCATCGATCGCCTGCGCCAGCCGCTACTTGGCCCACAAGTCGTATTCGTCAGCGCGCGTGACCCTGGCCCGCACGATGTCGCCGGGCTTCAGGCCCGGGGCGCGCTGGAGGAACACGGAGCCGTCGATCTCCGGCGCGTCCCACTGCGAGCGGCCGACGGCACCCTCGTCGTCCACCTCGTCGACGATCACCTCGATCGTCCGGCCGACCTTGCCCGCCATCAGCTCCCGGCTCACGGCCCGCTGCGCCGCCATGAAGCGGTGCCAGCGCTCTTCTTTCACCTCCTCGGGCACGGCCGCTGCGATGTCGTTGGCTGCCGCGCCATCGACCGCCTCGTACTTGAAGCAGCCGACGCGCGCGAGCTTCGCTTGACCGAGCCAGTCGAGGAGGAAAGCGAAGTCCGCTTCCGTCTCGCCGGGGAAGCCGACGATGAAGGTCGAGCGGATGGCGAGATCGGGGCACGCCTGGCGCCAACGGTTGAGCCGCTCCAGCGTCTTCTCCTGATGCGCGGGCCGGCGCATGGCTTTGAGGACTGCCGGCGAGGCATGCTGGAAGGGCACGTCGAGATAGGGCAGCACCTTGCCTTCGGCCATCAAGGTGAGCACCTCGTCGACGTGGGGATAGGGATAGACGTAGTGCAGCCGCACCCAGGCGCCGAGCGAGCCCAGTGCCTGCGCCAGCTCGAAGAAGCGCGCTTTCAGCGGCTCCCCGCGCCAGGCGCTCTCGGCATAGCGGATGTCGAGGCCGTAGGCCGAGGTGTCCTGGCTGATGACGAGCAGCTCCTTGACGCCGGCCTTCACCAGCCGCTCGGCCTCCGCCATCACGTGCGCCGCCGGCCGGCTGGCGAGCCGGCCCCTGAGCTGCGGGATGATGCAGAAGGAGCAGCGGTTGTTGCAGCCTTCGGAGACCTTGAGATAGGCATAGTGGCGCGGCGTCAGCCGCAGCCCTTCGGGCGGCACCAGATCGACGAAGGGATCGTGCAACGGCGGGACCGCCTCGTGCACGGCCGCCACCACCTGCTCGTACTGGTGCGGGCCCGTCACCGCCAGCACGCCGGGGTAGGCGGCCATGATGCGCTCCTTCTCCACCCCGAAGCAGCCGGTGACGACCACGCGGCCATTGCGGGCCATGGCCTCGCCGATGGCGTCCAGGCTTTCCTGCTTGGCCGAGTTGAGGAAACCACAAGTGTTTACCACCACCACATCGGCGCCAGCATAGTCGGGGGCGATGGCGTAACCTTCCGCACGCAGCTTGGTGATGATGCGCTCGGAGTCGACCAGCGCCTTGGGGCAGCCCAGGGAGACGAAACCGACGCGCGGCTGCGCGGGTCCTGCGGGCCGCGACTTCCGAGCTGGCTTGGTTGAGGGTTTGACGGCGGATTTCGGCATGCGCGCTTGTAGCCGCCACCAATGTGGGGAGCAATGGCTCGATATGTCGACCTTTGGATCAGCCGGAAGGAGGGCCTGCGCTGGCTCGAGGGTGAGGGAAGGGAGTGGCGGGGACGCACCGACGCGCGGGAGGGAGGGCCGGAGCCGATGCGGCAGGCCATCTGGGAGCACCTCGAATCCGCGGAACCCCCGGCGCTGAAAATGATCGAGCGCTGACTAAGCGGCACCCCCTCCCCGGGCGCGCTCCTGCCTCCACTTTTCCGGTGCGCGCAATCGCGCCAAAGTGTCTTGCGCGCCGGCCCGAATTGGCTCATATAGCGGCCCGCCGGTGTGCCCCATGGTGGGTGCGCGCCCTCACGATTTGCGGCTATGCGCGGTTGCCTCGACGGGCGGTTTGCCTTCCCAAAATCTGAGTTGCCGGGCTGGAGCGTGCGGCCCTTCTCGACCGGCTTTTTCACGCTTTTATCGGGAAAGGAACTCCCCACATGCGCGTCAATGGCACAGTGAAATTCTTCAA
>DATEVP010000081.1:0-7302 GCA_035258465.1 Hyphomicrobiaceae bacterium | reverse complement strand
TGCTGGGTTACGCCTGCCTGCGCGCCCACTGGCCCGACGTCGGCTCGGCCACGCCCGGCAGCTACGGCGCCGTGACGGAGATCTATGGCGAGGGCCTGCGCCTGCCGCCGCTGCGCCTCATCAGCCGCGGCGCGCTCAACGTCGACCTGGAGAAGGTGATCCTCGCTAACGTGCGCACGCCGGACGAGCGCAAGGGCGATCTCGGCGCCCAGCTCGCCGCCACCTTGCGCGCGACGGAGCGCTTGAAGGCCCTGGCGGAGCGCTACGGCGCGGAGCGGCTGATCGGTTACATGGCCGAGGTCATGGACTACTCGGAGCGCCTGATGCGCGCGGCGCTCGCCGACCTGCCCGACGGCGAAGGAGCCTTCGCGGATTTCTGCGATGGTGACGGCATCCCTGACGACGCCGATGGCAACGATGCGCCGTTCTGGATCCGCATGCGCGTGAAGAAAACCGGCGACCGGCTGGAGGTCGATTTCGCCGGCACCGACCCGCGCGTCAAAGGCCCGATCAATGCGCCGCTGTCGGTGACGGCCTCGGGCGTCTATTGCGGGCTGAAGATGGCGGTCGATCCCACGAGCCTGATCCCGCCCAACTCCGGCTGCTGGCGCGCCATCGAGGTCAAGGCGCCGAAGGGCTCGGTGGTCAACGCCGAGTTCCCGGCCCCCGTCGTCTATGCCAACCACGAGATCTCGCACCGCGTCGCCGACATGGTGATGGGCGCGCTGGCTGACTTCTGGCCCGGCCAGGTGATGGCCTGCAGCCAGGGCACCTCGGCGATCCTTACGCTCGGCGGCATCGATCCCCGCTCCGGCCGGCGCTATGTCTCCTACGAGACGGTGAAGGGCGGCTTCGGCGCGCGCCCCACCAAGGACGGCATCAACGTCGTCGCCAGCGGCATCTCCAACACCATGAACACGCCGGTGGAGGTGCTGGAGATGGCCTTCCCGGTGCGCGTGGAGCGCTACGAGATCAATCCGGATTCGGGCGGCGCCGGCAAATACCGCGGCGGCTGCGGCTGCCGCCGCGTGTGGCGCATGCTGGACGGGGCCGATGCGACGGGCGCGCTGTGCATGGAGCGCATGACCTCGCCGCCGTTCGGGCTGCTCGGCGGCAAGGCGGGCGCACCAGCGGTGGTGACGCTGAGGACGCCGGACGGCGCCACGCGCCCTCTGCCTAGCAAGGGTGCCTTCAGCGCGCCGGCAGGCTCCGTCATCGACATGATCACACCGGGCTCGGGCGGCTTCGGGCCGGTCGCGGAACGCGATCCCGCGGCGATCGGGCGCGACCTGCTCGGCGGCTACGTGACTGAGAAAGCTGCACGACACGACTACGGCATCACCGACCCGCAAGCGCTCCGCGCCAAGGCCGCGAAGGACCAGGCATGACCTACATCCCGAACTCCATCCAGGCGCGCGACATCGCCAGCCTGGTGCACATGCAGACCAACCTGCGCAAGCATCAGACCGACGGCCCCGTCGTCATTGTGCGCGGCGAGGGCTGCCGCGTGTTCGACGATTCCGGGCGCGACTACATCGAGGCGGTGGCGGGCCTGTGGTGCGCGTCGCTCGGCTTCTCCTCCGAGCGGCTGGCCAAGGTCGCCTACGAGCAGATGCGCTCGCTTGGCTACTACCACCTCTACCGCCATCGCTCCAACGAGCCCATCATCGAGCTCGCCGAGAGGCTGCTCGAGATCGCGCCGGTGCCGATGGCGCGGGTCGTCTTCCAGTGCTCGGGCTCGGAGGCCAACGACACCGCCATCAAGCTCGCCTGGTACTACTGGCACGCCAAGGGCGAGCCGCAGCGGACCAAGATCATCGCCCGCCGTATGGCCTACCACGGCAACACCTGTGCCGCCGTCAGCCTGTCGGGAAAGCCCGACATGCACGCGGGCTTCGGCCTGCCGTTCGCCAACTTCAAGCACACCGAGTTCCCGCACTACTACCGCCGGCACGAGCCGGGCGAGAGCGAGGAGCAGTTCTCCGCCCGCATGGCCGAGGCGCTGGAGACGCTGATCGAGGAGGAGGGTCCCGAAACCATCGCTGCCTTTTTTGCCGAGCCGGTGATGGGCGCGGGCGGGGCCGTCATGCCGCCCAAGGGCTACTTCGAGAAGGTGCAGGCCGTGCTCGAGAAGCACGACATCCTGTTCGTCGCCGACGAGGTGATCTGCGGCTTTGCCCGCACCGGCGCGATGTGGGGCAGTCAGACCTATGGCATCCGCCCCGACATGCTGACGTCGGCGAAGGCGCTCTCGGCGGCCATGCAGCCGATCTCGGCCGTGCTGATCAACGAGCGCGTGCACGAGGCGATGCTGGCGCAATCCGACACGTACGGCAATTTCGCCCACGGCTACACCTACGCCGGCCATCCCGTCGCCGCGGCCGTGGCGCTCGAGGTGCAGAAGATCTACGCGGAGATGGACATCGTCGCCCGCGCCAAACGCCTCGGGCCTGTGCTGCAATCGGCACTCGGCAAATTCAAGACCCATCGCCTGGTCGGCGACGTGCGCGGCACCGGCCTCATCCTCGGCATGGAGCTGATGCAGGACGGCAAGGCGCGCGTCCCCTTCGAGGCCGCGCTCGGCGTCGGCGGCCGCGTCGGGGCCGCGGCGCAGCGGCACGGGCTGATCGTGCGCGTGGTCGGCGACCGGCTGGTGTTCGCCCCGCCGCTGATCATCGAGGCGCCGGAGATTGAGGCGATCGCCGAGCGGCTCGGCCGCGGGCTCGACGACGTGGCCACCGATCTCCAGCGCGAAGGCGCATTGGCCTGAGCCCACCCACAGCGACCGACCAGGAGAGCCATGGACATCAAGATCCCGCAGACGCTGCAAGAGTGGAACGCGGCCGGCGCCGAGTATCTGCCGGGCCATCTCGACTTCACGTTCCTGAAGGTCGAGCCGCAGGAGGTCATCGCCCGCATGACCGCGCGCAAGGCGGTCGGCGCCTGGAACGGCTACTTGCACGCCGGCGCCGTCGTCTCGCTCGCCGACACCTGCTGCGGCTACGGCACCGTGCGCAGCCTGCCGCAGGGAGCGATCGGCTTTACTACGGTGGAGCTCAAGAGCAACTTCTTCGGCAGCGCGCGCGAAGGCGTCGTCGTCTGCGTCGCGCGGCCGCTGCACCAGGGCCGCACGACGCAGGTATGGGACGCGACCGTCACGCCGGAAGGGGCAGACAAGCCGATCGCCCAGTTCCGCAACACGCAACTGATCCTGTGGCCCAAGTGAATCGCCCGACCCATGCTGACCCGCCCGATCCCCAAGAGCAAAGAGCAGCTGCCCGTCGTCGGCGTCGGCACCTGGCGGGCCTTCGACATCGGCTCCGAGCGCACAGCCCTCGAGCAGCGCAAGGAGGTGCTGCGCGTGCTGTTCGAGGCGGGCGGCAGCGTGATCGATTCCTCGCCCATGTACGGCCGCGCCGAGTCCGTAGTCGGCACGCTGCTCACCGAGATGAAGGCGCGCGACAAATCGTTCCTGGCCACCAAGGTGTGGACCTCGGGCGAAGCGGCAGGCGCTGCGCAGATGAGCGCCTCGTTCGCCAAGCTGCAGGCCGACACGATCGATCTCATGCAGATCCACAACCTGCTCGACTGGCGCACGCATCTCGAGACGCTGCGCAGCTGGCAGGAGAAGGGCCGCTTCCGCTACATCGGCATCACGCATTATGCGACGTCGGCGCTCGAAGACCTCGCGGCCGTCATCCAGACCGAGCCCATCGACTTCGTGCAGCTCGCCTATTCGATCGACGTGCGCGAGGCGGAAAGGAGCCTGCTGCCGCACGCCGCCGAGCGCGGCGTTGCCGTCCTCGTCAATCGGCCGTTCTCCACCGGCGGCCTGTTCGGCCAGGTCCGCGGCAAGGCGCTGCCCGAATGGGCAGCCGAGCTCGACTGCGCGAGCTGGGGCCAATTCTTCCTGAAGTTCATCCTGGGCCACCCCGCCGTCACCTGCGTCATCCCAGGCACGGCCAGACCTGAGCACATGCGCGACAACGTCGCCGCCGGCCTCGGCCGGCTGCCCGACGCGGCCGAGCGCCGGCGCATGGCTGCCTATTGGGACGAGTTCTGACGAGTGCCTTGGGTGGCGAGGGGAGCCTGCGTGGCGGGAGCAGGGATCTGCTCCGAAGGCGAAAGCCATTTCCACACCTGCTCCACTACGCAAGGGCAGGCCAGCGGACTGTCCCGCTCCGGTGCGCAGCAACGGCGTGCCCACCCCTCGACGTCGTATTCGACGCGGGTGCCCTTGCGGCCGTGGACGATGGTCAACACAAACGAGCACCGCGGGCAGGACCAGCGGTCGTAGCTGGCGGCGTGGCCGGTGCGAGAAGGGGTACGTGCGAGCATCGGCCGGTTTTCCCTGAAACTCGAGAGAGTGTAAAAATTTTTCCACGCCGCGCCAAGCGTGCAACCGAAAAAACTGCTCTTCTCGGCCCGCGGCTATTACCACGGGACAGCCGATATCCGCAGTCTTCCGGTGCACCAGGCTGTGGGTATCTGGCCCAGCCCTACTCATGCAGTCGGGAATTCGCCGTTGACTTGGGCGCCGCGATTGGCTCCGGTGGCGCGTCCACCAAAGGCAATCCTGCAGGAGATGGTGATGAAGCGACCCGATGCCGCGCCCGGCTTCTCCACGCTTGCCGTCCACGCTGGCGCGGCGCCCGATCCGTCGACCGGGGCGCGGGTGACGCCGATCTACCAGACGACCTCGTATGTGTTCAACGACGTCGACCACGCGGCCGCGCTGTTCAATCTCGAGGTTTTCGGCAACATCTACACGCGCATCGGCGGCCCCACGCAGGCCGTGCTGGAGCAGCGCATCGCCGCGCTCGAGGGCGGAACGGCGGCCCTGGCGGTTGCCTCCGGTCACGCCGCCCAGGCGGTGGCTTTCCACACGCTGCTGCAGCCGGGCGATGAGTTCATCGCCGGCCGGCAGCTCTATGGCGGCTCGGTCAACCAGTTCAACCACGCGTTCAAGAACTTCAACTGGAACGTGGTGTGGGCCGACGCCACCAGGCCGGCGACGTTCGCCTCGGCTGTCACGGCGAAAACCAAGGCCATCTTCTGCGAGTCGATCGCCAACCCCGGTGGCATCGTCGTCGATCTGCCCGCGATCGCCGCGGTCGCGAAGAAGGCCGGCGTGCCTCTGATCGTCGACAACACGCTGGCAACACCCTATCTCTGCCGGCCGAAGGAGTTCGGCGCCGACATCGTCATCCATTCCCTGACCAAGTTCATGGGCGGGCACGGCAACTCGATCGGCGGCGCCATCGTCGACTGCGGCAGCTTCGACTGGCTGGCCTCCAAGAAGAAATACCCGGCCTTGCAGGATCCCAACCCCAGCTACAACGGCATGCGCATGGCCGAGACCTTCGGCACCTTCGCCTTCGCCGTGGCCGCGCGCGTGCTCGGCTTGCGCGACCTCGGGCCGGCGATCTCGCCCTTCAACGCCTTCCTCATTCTGACGGGCATCGAGACGCTGCCCTTGCGCATGGCCAAGCATTGCGAGAACGCGCTGGTCGTCGCCAAGTACCTCGCCAGGCACAAGCAGATCGAGTGGGTGAACTACGCCGGGCTGCCGAAGAACCCCTATCATGAGCTCGCCAAGAAGATCTGCCCCAAGGGCGCCGGCTCGGTGTTCACCTTCGGGCTCAAGGGCGGCTTCGAGGCGGGCGTGAAGCTCGTCTCCAACGTCAAGCTCTTCTCGCACCTCGCCAACATCGGCGACGTGCGGAGCCTCATCATCCATCCGGCCTCGACCACGCACCGCCAGCTCACCGACGAGCAGCGCAAGGCCGCGGGCGCGGGCGATGACGTGGTGCGCCTGTCGATCGGCATCGAGGACGCCGACGACATCATCGCCGACCTGGAGCAGGCGCTGCGCTGATCGCGAAGCGCGTAGGTTGGGGTCGCGTCCGCGACGACCCAGCGCAGAAGCAGCAACCGTCACTTCACCGTCGAAAACGCGGTTGGGGTCAGCAGCATGCTCTTGACGTTGGCGAGGATGGGCCCGTCGCGCTCGCTCTCCGCGCGCGCCGAGATCCAGGCGGGGTCGGCCTGAAAGGTCGCCCATTTCTTCTCGCGGTCCGCCAGCGACTCCCAGGCGATCAGATAGTGCAGGTCGTGGTTGCCGTCGCCGATCAGCACCGTCCAGAACCCGGCCTGCTTGATGCCGTGCTTCTCCCAGATCTTGATCGTGGCCGTCTCGAAGCGCTTGAGCAGGGCCGGCAGGCGGCCGGGCAGGCAGGTGTAGACGCGGTACTCGTAGATCATGGCGTTCTCCAAGGTTGAGCGGTTTGATCATCCGCTGCCGCGCTCCCCCGCACAAGCCGCTTGCGACAGCCCTACGATCGGCGATGGCGAAAGCAACCGAGCGGTGAGCCGATCATCGCCGCATGGGCCGCGCCGTCAGGTCTTGGAAGGCGACGCGTTGGCGAGCGCCAGCTGGGCATTCATGTAAACCCAGATGGCATGCCGCAGCGCGTGCGCGGCCGGCGGCCGATCGTCCTCTTGCCGCCGCGGCGGACCTTCCTTGCGTGCCGCAAGGTCGGCGAGGTGCCGGCAGCGACCGCTGCGGCGGCAACGGTGATCGGTGCAGCGCCTGGCATCCGGGCAAGCGAGCCGAAGCAGCGTCTCGGCCAGGCGAAAGCGCCGCGCCTCGGCTTCCTCGTGCGTCTCGGGCACGCTTGGTCCCGCTCGCGCGAGCGGCTCGGGCGGCAGATGCTCGCGAAGGATCGCGTGGAACTGAGCCACGGCTTGATTGAGCGTCAGTTTTTCCAAGGATGCATTCCTCGCTTTGCCTGCTGTTTGCCTGCTGCCCAGCACCAATCGCCTCGCTGGCTCTCGCCCCGAGGAGATGCGACGGGACGCGGGTGCCTACTCGACAACCGCGGGGCTGGTTGCCCAGCCCCAGGAGACCCGCGCGGGCCTCCTCGAGAACCTTTCGGCTCTCAGGACCTCACGGTCCGGGGGTTGCCTTCCGGCACCCGCGTTCGGCGATTTCTGTCCCGGGCCGTCCTTTGGCTTCCTGCTCGGCCCCTTGCGGAGCTTCGCGATCACACCTTGAGCCACTGAAGGCGGCCAGCAGCTCCCCGCCATTACTGGCGCTTCGCCGCTAGCGGTCGGCACGGGCCTCCTGGATCTCGAGCTTCCGTTCGCTCTACCTTCCAGGCGCCGGCCGCCTGCCACGTGAAGGACGGATCGATCCACGCCCCGTCAACGGCAGGCAACGGGGTGATCATAGGCACGGCCCGAGGCCGCGGGGATAAGTGGTGCTTCCCTCCCCCTGTGCCGAAGCCTGCGCTTCGGCAT
>DATEVP010000080.1:0-7026 GCA_035258465.1 Hyphomicrobiaceae bacterium | reverse complement strand
AATAGGGACCGCGCTGGCGTTGGGAGCGCCGCCAAATTAACATTCGACCCGGATCGCTCGCGGGGGGCGGTCAAGATGCCCCCGATAGCGGTGACGTGCTGCCGCCTGCCACCTGATGGATGCGCCGGGAACATATGAGCCACTCATCGGGACCGACCGCGAAGCTCGAGACATCGCCAGCCTACGTCGCACCACCGCTTCCCGAGCTCACCTGGCAGTCGGTGACCGGCGCGTTCCTGATCTCGGCATTGGTGGCCGGCTCCTACCCGTACGTGGTTCTCAAGCTCGGCATGGGACCCAACGTCAGCGTCGTCTCCGCATTCCTCGGCGCCCTGTTCCTCAATCTCACGGCCTTCAAGACGCGAGGGTCTAACCGGTATCTCAACAACATCATTCAAACGGCCGGCACCAGCGCCTCCTCGACCGCCTTCATGTGCGTGATTGCCGCCGCTTTCGACTATCTCGGCAAGAACGAGACGGCTGGCATCCGCGTGCAAATCTCCGGGTGGCACATGTTCAGCTGGCTCACCTGCTCGGGAATGATCGGTGTGGTCTTCACGGTGCTGTTCCGGCGGCACTTCCTGGACGATCCCAAGATGATCTTTGCCGACGGCGTGGCGGCCGCAGAGACCATCCGGGTGCTCGACTCCGCCCCCAAGGAGGCCGCGCCAACCATGCGCGCCATGGGATGGGCAGGCTTGGCATCCGCGCTTGTCGATTGGCTGCGGGAAGGCATGTCGCTCCTGCCGACGCTCTACTTCTCCACGCCCTATCGGGCCGGCATCGAGTGGGGCCTCCTCAACTTCGGCAGCGGGTTGCTGGTGGGATTGAACATCGGTCTTTCGATGCTGCTGGGCACGCTTCTGATCGTCTATCCCGTTGGCCCGTGGATCATCGAGTCCGGCATCGGCCTGGAGATCGTTCGCAGCCAGATCGCCGACCAGTATTGGGACCAGTGCCAAAGCCTAGTTGGCATCACCAATCCCGACTCGGATCAGTCGGCGTTCATATCCGCGCACTGCGCACCGCTGCAGAACCTGCGGGCCCGCGAATACTTCCCGATCGTCCTGCTGTGGGTGATGTGGCCGGCGACAGCGCTGATGGTCGCCTCCGCGATGACGGCCGTCGCGCTCAAGTGGCGCGCCATCGCCGAAGTTTTCCGCCACCTGCAAATCGAGCGCGGCGCCAAGGGCGAGGATATGTCGCTCACGTCGATTGGCGCATGGGCGCTCGTGCTGACGATCGCTCTCGCCTGGATCCAATACGGCCAGTTCGGCATGTCGATCCTGCAAACCGTAGTCGCGGTGCTGGCCTCGCTTCCCCTGATGCTGGTCGGCATCCGCGTCCTCGGCGAGACGAACAACGGTCCCGTCTCCGCAATGGCCAATGCGCTGCAAGCCCTCTTCGCTGTGTTCTGGCCCAGCCATATCGGCTTGAACCTGATCGCCGCGGGCATGGCCGGAAATACCAGCTCGCAAGCGGAGGGCACCATCCAGGACTACAAGACCGGCAAGATCATCGGCTCGACGCCGCGCATCCTCACCTACGTCCAGCTCGCAGCGGTTCCCATCGGGGCGGCCGCCGTTGCCATCATGTATCCGGTCCTCGTCAGCCGGTACGGATTGGGAGCGGAAGGTCTGGCCGCGCCCACCGGCCTCAAGATCGCCAACATGGCCGTGCTGCTTGCGCGCGGCTTCGACGCCTTGCCGCGCTACGCGCTGGCAGCAACGGTGGTGGCGGCAATCCTAGGCATCGCCGTCACGGCGTTGCGGGAGTCCTCGGATGCCCCCTGGACCAGCTGGATTCCCAGTATTGCTGCTTTGGGCTTCGCCCTCATTCTACCGGGCGAGCTCAACATTCCAATCGCTTTGGGCGGCGTAGCCGGCTGGATCTGGATGCACGTCTCGCGCCCGACCTACGCGCAATATGCCATCACGGTTGCCTCCGGCATGATCGTCGGCGAGGCACTGCTGGGCGGCCTCGCGATCCCAGCGCTTGCAGCGCTCGGCATGAAATTCGGCTGAGCGATCCTAAAGGGAGGCCTATCGAGCCGCGCCCGTGCCCGCGCGATTCCAGCCGCGGCCCCCTTCGCCGTAGATCTCGAAGCCGCTTTCCGTGACGGCCACCGTGTCCTCCAGCTTGATGAAACCGCGCTTGGGATGCTGCAGCGTCGTCTCCACCGAAACCACCATGCCGGCTTCGAGCGGCCGGTCGGCATCGTAGGCGTCATAGCCCATGCGTGACGTCAGCCGCGGCGCCTCGTGGCTCACCAGGCCCATGCCGTGCGCCAGGAAGTGCATGTGCCCGGCATTCTTCGATTTCTTCACCAGCGGGTCGCCTACACCGTAGATCACCGAGGCCGTGGCACCGGCTTTGATGGGCTTCATGGCGGCACGCTGGATCATCTCGATCTCGCCCAGCAGGTCCTCCAGCTCCGCATCCGGCTCGCCGAGGATGGCCATGCGGCACACATCGCCGATGTAGCCGTGGTAGTTGGCGCCCGAGTCGAGGGAGATGATGTCGCCCTTGGCAAGCTTGTAGTCCGACGGGGCGCGGTTGAGACTGGTGCCGGTGGTGAGCAGGCAATACTCGAAAGTGAGCCCGCGGTTGACCTCCTCGCGCCGCAGTGTCTCGAACAACTCCCGTTTGATCATGCCGGGGCCGGCCTTGGCGATGCTAGCCTTCATCGACTCCACAACCAGCTCCGAGGCCTTGCGCAACAGGGCGAGCTCGTCGGGGCGCTTCTTGGCCCGCAGCCGCTCCAGCACGAAGAGCGCGTCCTTGACCTCGCTGTCGGCGAGGCCCTTGCGCAGCGCCATCGCGGCATCGGCGGGCAGGAACGCCAGCTCGACGCCGATGCGGCGTGTCTCGAGGCCGGTGCGGCGCACGTAGTCGACCGCCTTCTGCATGGCATCGACCGAACCTGCGGAATTGGTGCTGCCCTCGGGCGTCCAGAACGGGGTCACCTCGCGCTGGTGGGTCTCGAGCCGGTGGCCGAAAAAGGCGGCCTTCTCCGGCGCGCCCTTGGGGTACACCAGGAGCGGCAGATAGCGGCTCACGCCCAACGCATCCATGTAGTCGAAAAAGATCGAGCGATGGCCGCCCAGCAGGTACTGGATGTTGTGCTTCGAGTTGGCGACCAGCACGTCGATGCCGGCCTCATCCATGAGCGCATCGAGCCGCTTGGTGTCGAAGGGGATGGGTGGCGCGGACTTCGATGGCTTGGCGACGTCGAGCATGGGTTTACTCCTCGCGTGCAGGCCCCGGGCCTTGCCGCTTGTGATCTCACCGCCGGTGGCGACGCTGCTCTCGACCGGCGTCAGCGCCTCGTCTCACCCCCATAGATAACAGGCCCTTCACCGCCCCGTAAGACGGGAGGCTCCATCTCCCATCACCTCTATGCATCGAGCCTCTCCACGTGCCTGACGGTTGAGCTCGCGGCTGGCGTTGCCGTTAGCGCGCCGTCGTCGGCTGCGAATGGGTGGTCGCTGCACGATTGAGGAAATCGATCAGTCCGACGGTTAGGGACTTCACCTCGTTCCCAAGGTTGCCCGCGTCGTGGGGGGCACTGTCAGCTCGTATTCTGTATTCATGAAAGGCGGCCCTGATCAGCGCGTCGATGACGGGCAGCGGCTTCACGGCCTGCAGGACTGGTTCCAGCAGCTCTCGGGTCGCATAGAAATCGAAACGGCGCACCACGGCATCATAGTCGATCGGCAACAGGCATTCCGCCTCCGGACGGCCAAGGAACGTGTTGATGTTGCCGACATACCCCCGCGCGTCCATGGCCGCGTGCAACGGATCGCGGTAGCGATCCGGATGAACGGCCTTTATCGCTTTGTCCAGGGCATGCAGCACGTCGATCGCTTGGCTGTGACTGGAAGCGTCCCGCTGCCCGATGGTGCGTCGACGTCGAAAAAGCTTGCTGAACATATCCGCGCGGTCCGCGTTTGGACGACAACATAATCCTACCGCGAATCTCGGGTTGATTCTACAATGTCGCGGTGCCGACCTCGGCACCCATTGTGTTCGACCACGAGCACCTACCCGGGGGTTTTCATGTTGACGCGTAGCCCTACGACTGAGCCCAACACGCTCAAAGCAGCTCTCAGCTCATCGCAACCACGGTCCGGCCCCACGGACACCGCCAAACTGTCGGTGATCAGCAACGACCTCAAGATCATCGGCCAAGGCCTCAAGATCATCAGCCAGGGCACTCTCCAGGTCGACGGCGAAGTCGAAGGCGATGTGATCGGCAACGAGATTATCATCGGCGAAATGGGCCAGGTGACGGGCATTGTCGCCGCCGAGCGGGTGACTGTGCGCGGCAAGGTCTCGGGGGCCATCCGCGCCGTGACCGTCGCTCTGCAGTCCTCCTCGCGCGTGGAAGGCGACATCCATCACATGTCGCTTGCCATCGAGCAAGGCGCCGAGTTTGACGGCCGCTGCCGACGCCCAACGAACGCCTCCGAGCTCAAGATCGATCTGAACGCCGAGAGCCACAGGAATTAGTGCGAGGTGGCTCGCTGGTCTGGCTAGTCCTGTAACGGGCGCCGTCTCGTCACAGCTCCGGCTGCAATCCGAAGCGATGCCGCGCCAGCCGGCAGGCATCGTCGCCGGGCTCGCACGCGCGGCACACATCGGGGCGGACGCTGTAGATCCGGCATGAGGTCGATATGCCGACCTCGCCCGCCAGGGCCGCACACCGGTCGCCGTCGCACCGCATGCGCCCGAGCCTCCGGTCGACGAGCGCGCTCGGTATGCGATCGAGGTCGGCGTCACCCTCCAGGGTGAAGCGCGGCCACTCCTTCGAGAAGGCGCAGCAGGCGCCGCAGCCGCGGCACAGCGCGTTCTCATCGCTCCGCAGCCCGCGCAGGGTCACGCCATAGGGCGCCGCGAAAGCTCGCTCTCCCGCGCCACGCGCTCGAACGGCTCGGCCTTCGATTTGACGCGATACTGCAATTCGCCGCCATCGGGGGCCGGGAGGAGCCGGACGATTTCGTATTGGCGGCCCGACGTCGCCACGCCCGGCCGCGACGGCGCGAAATCAACGAGCTGGCCGACCTTGTACTTGTGATACGCCATGCATGTCTCCGTGCGTTTTGCGGCTCGAGGGAAGCCGCGCGTTTATCCAGCCGTTGACGGCGCCGCGCGATCGCTGCGCCATCAGGTGCCGGTAGGATTCAAGTCGATCTTACCCTGTCTGCGCTCCGCCTGCGCGGCCTGTCGCCGGGGCGGGCCGGACGCAGAGCGGGGACCAGCGAAATCGCCGCGTTTCTCGCCGTGCCGTTGGCGGCCGGGGGGAGACCGGTGCTGGCCTCCCCGCGCCGGGCCCGCGCGCCCTTGCCCTCGCCGGCCGGCACTTGCACCGGCGCGGTGGCTGTCGGGCTCGCGGCCATCGGGGAGGCGAGAAGCCTTGCTGCGCCGGTCCTCGGCCGGGATCGACTGCCGCGTCAGGCGCTCGATGTCGCGAAGCAGATCGCGCTCGTCCATATCGCACAGCGAGATGGCGATACCCTGGGCGCCGGCGCGTGCCGTTCGGCCGATACGGTGGAGATAGCTCTCCGGCACGTCGGGGAGCTCGAAGTTCACCACATGCGTCACCAGATCGACGTCGATGCCGCGTGCGGCAATGTCGGTCGCGACCAGCACCCGGATCTTGGAGGCGCGGAAGGCCGCCAATGCGTGCTCGCGCTGCGACTGGCTCTTGTTGCCGTGGATGGCGGCGACGCGGATGCCGGCCGCCTCCAGATGACGGGCGACGCGATCGGCGCCGCGCTTGGTGCGCGTGAAGACCAGCGTGCGCGACATCTGCGGGTCGGCAAACAGCTCCACCAGCAGCGCACGCTTGTTGTGGCTTTCGATGTGAAGCACGCGCTGCGTGACGCTGTCGACGGTCGAGGCCGGCGGAGAAACAGCGATCCTGACCGGATCGCGCAGCATCTCGTCGGCCAGCTTGCCGATCTCGGGTGGCATGGTCGCGGAGAAGAACAGGTTCTGTCGCTTTGCCGACATCTGCGAAACGATGCGGCGGATCGGCGGCAGGAAGCCCAGGTCCAGCATCCGATCGGCCTCGTCGAGCACCAGGATTTCCGTGCCCGCCAGGCTGATGTTGCGCTCGCCGATGTGGTCGAGGAGCCGGCCTGGCGTGGCAACCAGCACGTCGACGCCGCGTGCCAGCGCTTGGACCTGGGGCCTGTGACCGACGCCGCCGAACACGACCGCGACCGTGAGGTCGAGATGCCGGCCGTAGGTGCGGAAGCTCTGAGCGATCTGGGTGGCAAGCTCGCGGGTGGGGCTGAGCACCAGAACCCGGCAGCCCTTGCGCGGGGCCGGACGGCGGTCGGCTGCCAGCCGTTGAATGATCGGCAGCGCGAATGCAGCGGTCTTGCCCGTGCCCGTCTGCGCAAGGCCTAGCACATCGCGACCGGCCAGAACGACTGGGATGGCTTTGGCTTGGATGGGAGTGGGCGTAACGTAGCCCTCGCCTTGCAGCGCCTTGAGGATCGGCACGCTGAGGCCGAGGTTGGAAAAATCTGTCAATTGCTCGTTCTTTCGAAAGGCCACGGTTACGTCGGCTGCGCCGACAATGTCGATGCGCAGCGCAACGCGCGGCCCGTTGCTTGGAGACACCCCGCGTGTCCTGGGTTGTCGGATTAGATTTTCGGGGCGCTCAACAGGAGGACAATTGGGCGAGAGTGCCCGCTATTTCGTCCTTCACGCGGCTGGAGCACCGCAAATCGCTCATGGAGCGGTAGGCTCTTGTCTCATGTTGCGGCGCACAAGTCAAATCCCGCGTACGCCTTTCGCGGAGTCGACGCAATCGCAATCGTTAATCGCTCGCGTCGGGCGGGGTCGAGCTGACCGGCTGCCCGCCCCTGCGCATCAGCCGCCACAGCCGAACGGTGAGCAGGGCGCCGGTGGCGGCAAACATGGCGAGCGCGACGTGCACGCCGCGCTCCGTGTTGCCCGTGACCGCCGCCGTCGCGAAGCCCGAGACAATGCCCACGATGGCCATGACGACAA
>DATEVP010000079.1:0-5863 GCA_035258465.1 Hyphomicrobiaceae bacterium | reverse complement strand
ACACCAGCCAGCAGTTGCGTCTCCAATCGCGGCGCGACGCCGCCATAGCGTCACGCCCGGGCCTCTCGATCAGGGCCGAAACTGGGGGTATGCAACGCGCCGCCAATGGCGAACGCGTAACCCCGGACAACTGCGATCCGCAACCAATCTGTCGCCTGTTTGTGGCCCAAGAGTGGCACGAATGCGCCAATTCGTTGCTTGTTAGCAACACTTCCTTAATAACGTTGTAGGTCATTCACTTTCGTACGTGGTCTGATTGAACCTGGCTTGAGGGCTTCGACGCCGTTCCTGGCCCCGGCTTTGCCCTAATCGGCGCTCAGTTTGAACGCCGGGCAGGAAAACGCCGCATGCACAGGCTCGCAAAAACTCTCCTCGCCGCCGTCGTTCTCGCCGTCCTCTATGCGGCCTGGCCGGTTTATGTCGCGCTCGAGATTCGCGAGGCCATCATCGCGGGCGACACGGCCACCCTCAGCCGCAAGATCGACTGGGACAGCCTGCGCGCCAGCCTCAAGACCTCACTCTCGCCCGAGACCATCGCGCGCCTCGCCGCCGACCCGGACGCGCCCAAGCCCAGCCTGTGGCAGCGCATCAAGGCCGTGGTCGCCCCCGCCATGGCCGAGACCGTCATCGACCGCTACGTCACGCCGGAGAACCTGCCGCTCCTGCTCGGCTACCGCCGCATCTACCGCGGCACCGTGCAGCCCGCGCTGGGCCTCAAGGAGCCGCAGACGGTGCTCGCCGGCAGCCTGCTCGGCGGCACCGCCATCGACCGCTTCGCCAGCTTCTGGAGCCGCGTGAAGAGCGCGGTGTTCTATTCGCCAACGCGCTTCGTGCTCGAGGTCGAGGACAAATACCGGCCCGAGCGGCGCTACATCGGCACGCTGGAGCTCAAGAACTGGACCTGGGTGCTGACCGGCCTGCAGGTCACCGGCGGCGGCCTCTGACATTTCTTAGCGCACGCGCAAGCTCATAATCCTGGCCAACACGCCGAAGCTCTGACACCAACGTGTCATCCCGGCACTTGTTGCCGGGATCCAACCCTCAGCTTGCTCCGGCGATTGCGGATGGCTGGATCCCGGTGACAAGCACCGGGATGACAAACGTCACCGTCTCGCCTTGTCCACCAGCTCGGCAATCAGCGCATCCTCGCCCTGTGCGCGCTCGCCGAGACCCTGCACGACGCCAACCCGGTCGCGATCCTCGCGGTTCTGGCTCATCTTCGCCTTGGCCTCGAGGCGCGCAACCGGCAGCTTGAAGCCGACGATGCCGCGCGCCATGGCGTCGAGGTAGTTGGCGGGCGCGTCCGCCGTCGCCCAGCGCGCCGCATAGGGCGCCTCCTGCTGGCTCGAGAGCTCCGACACGTGCGCCAGCAGCCAGGCCTTGTCCTGCACCGGCTCCAGCCGGCCATAGGCATGCACGGCCGCATAGTTCCACGTCGGCACGACCTTGGCGTGCTCAGCCTTGGAGGGATACCAGCCGGGTCGGATGTAGGCCTCGGGGCCCCGGAAGATCATCAGCGCCTCGGCATCGGGCGCGAACGTCCGCCACTGCGGATTGGGGCGGGCGACGTGGCACTCGATGCGCCCGAGCGGGCTCGCCTCATCGACCTTGAGCACGGTCGGCAGGTGGGTGGCGAACAGTCCCTCGCCGCCCTGGGTGACGAGAATTGCAAAGGGATGTGCGCGCATCAGGGCGTGCGCCTGGCCGACATCCTCCACCTTGAATTGCGCGGGCGTGTACATGCGGCCGGTACCTCGAGCACATCGGAACGCTGACGGATTTCGATTGTACGGATTGATGCCGTACGCTACATTGACCGAAAGGAGACCGCGATCATGGCGCGCCACGCATCAGAAGGAAACAACCGGGTCGAGCTGAGAGTGAAGCCCGACGAAAAGGCCATCCTGGCGCGCGCAGCCGCCCTGGAGCACATGGACCTCACCGGTTTCATCCTGAGCAAGCTGCTGCCCGAAGCTCGTGCGGTGATCGAGCGGGCGGAGCGGGTTGTCCTGAGCGGCCGCGACAGCCTCAAAGTCCTGGATCTGCTCGAGAACCCACCCAAGCCCAATGCCCGCCTGAAGCGCGCCGCCAAGGCCGGCCATAGACTGCCGTGACGCTGGCGTGGCGAGAAGCTCCGATCGACAAGACGCATGATCGCAAGTCGTTCGACTGTGGCGAGCCGGCGCTCAATACGTACCTGCAGAGATTTGCGCGCCAGAACCACGAGAGCGGCGGCGCCAAGACTTTTGTCGCAACGCCGACGAGCGCTCCTGCAACGATCCTCGGGTTCTACACGCTGAGCCCGGCATCGATCGATTACGCGCGCACGCCCGATGTGGTCCGCCGCGGTCTCGGCCGCTACGAGGTGCCGGTCTATCGCCTGGGGCGTCTTGCGGTCGATCGCTCGGTGCAGGGCAAGGGCCTCGGCGGCGGGCTGCTTCTCGCGGCGGGACGGAGATGCCTTGCCGTGTCGCAAGAGGTCGGCGGCGTCGCCCTGCTGATCGACGCCAAGTCCGAACGGGCCGCCGGCTGGTACGAGGGTTATGGTGCCGTGCGGCTTGCCGATGCGCCGCTCACCCTCGTGCTACCGCTGAAGACCATCGCCGCCGCGCTCGCATCGCCGTAGCTGCCCCTTCTCCCTCTCCCCGTGCCTCTCCGCCAGCGCGAGGTCCAGAGCTCTGCTGGGTATTGCGTGGATCCACCCATGCGCATATATTTGCACCTAGTATCGAGCCGCGGCGATGGCATTGGAAACCAACACCCGCAAGATCGTCGCGCGACTCGAGCGCGAAGGATGGGTGAAGGTAACCGGCGGCAAGCATGACAAGTTCAGGCATCCGGGCAAACCGAAAATCCTGATCGTGGTTCCCCGTCACCGGGAGGTGACACCGCGGGTCGCCCGGAACATCGCAAAGGATGCCGGATGGTCGTAGGAGGTCTGCAATGACTTATTACGTGGGCATTCTCGACGGCGACCGGGACGTATGGGGCGTCAGCATCCCTGATGTTCCCGGCTGCTACGGAGGTGGCGCTACGCCTGAGGCCGCCATCGCCGATGCAATCAGTGCTTTGCGCGAGGTTGCCGCACATCACAACGCCAATGGCATTGCACTTTCAGAGCCGCGCAGCATGCGTGATATCTTGAACGATGAACCGGTCGATCTCTCGGCAGCCGAAAGCCTCGTGATGGTCCCGCTTCTTCTCGATCGTGGCCGATCGGTGAAAGCGAACATATCACTAGACGCCGGATTGCTCGAAGCGATCGATGAGGAAGCAGAGCGTGCGGGGCTAACCCGTTCGTCATTTCTGGCGAGCGCTGCGGTCGACAAGATCGAGCACATTGCCGCTCGTTTCAAGAATCAGACGTTGGCGAAAGGCGGTGTTGGTAGCGCTGTCCGCCGCGGCTCGAAAGGGACCAAGCGAGGGCGCAGCGCCGATATCAGGGGCAAGACCAAGGCCGACGGCAGGCGCAAGAACAAGAAACAGAATTAGTTGGTCATCTGCGCCGTCGGGCTCATTGATAGTCGATACATTTCGCGCCACCTATCAAGTCGCCGCATCCAACCGCTTCAGCGCGGCCTGCAGCTTCTTCAGCGTCTCCTCGAAATCGGCGCGGCGCTCGCGGTTCTCCTCCACCACCTCGGGCGGCGCCTTGGCGACGAAGCTCTCGTTGGCGAGCTTCGCGTCGACCTTCTTGATCTCGGCCTTGCACTTCTCGACTTCGCGCTCCAGCCGCGCCCGCTCGGCGCCCATGTCGATGATGTCGGCCAGCGGCAGCGCCGCCGTCATCTGCCCGAGCACGATCTGCGCGGCGCCTTTCGGCGGCGCCTTGGCAAACGAGATGCTGTCGAGGCGCGCCAGCCGCTCGATGGTCTCCTCGTGGCGCTCGGCGCGCGTGCGCTCGGCGGCCCCGGCGCCCACGAGCACCAGCGAAATTTTCGCCCCGCCCGGCACGTTCATCTCCGACCTGACCGAGCGCACCTCGCTGACCAGCTTCACCAGCCAGCCGATCTCCTCGTCCGCCTCGGCATTGGCGAGACCGGAGAGCTTCGGCCAGGCGCTCAAGCAGAGCAGGTTCTCGCGCTCGACGCCGACCTCCACCAGCCGCGCCCACAGCTCCTCGGTGATGAAGGGCATGAAGGGGTGCAGGAGCTTCAGGATCTGGTCGAGCGCCCAGGCCGTGGTGGCGCGCGTCTCGGCCTTCGAGGCCTCGTCGGTGCCAACGAGGATCGGCTTGGCGAGCTCCAGGTACCAGTCGCAAAAGGTGCCCCAGGTGAACTCGTAGACGGCGGTCGCCGCCTCGTTGAACTTGTAGGCCTCGATGCCGGCGGTGACGGCGGCGGCGGTGCGCTCGACCTCGCCGGCGATCCAGCGGTTGAGCGTCATCTTGGCGCGCTTGGGGTCGAAGCGTTTCTGGCGCACGCACTCGTTCATCTCGGCGAAGCGCGCCGCGTTCCAGAGCTTGGTCGCAAAGTTGCGATAGCCCTCGATGCGCTGCTCGGAGATGCGGATGTTGCGGCCCTGCGCGGCCATGGCGGCCAGCGTGAAGCGCAGCGCGTCGGCGCCGTACTCCTCGATCACGCCGAGCGGGTCCAGGACGTTGCCCTTCGTCTTCGACATCTTCTGTCCCTTGGCGTCGAGCACCAGGGCGTGGATGTAGACTTCGTGGAAGGGCACCTCCTTCATGAAATGCGTGCCCATCATCATCATGCGCGCGACCCAGAAGAAGATGATGTCGTAGGCGGTGACGAGCACACTGTTGGGGTAGTAGCGCTTGAGCTCCTTGGTCTGCTCCGGCCACCCCAGCGTCGAGAACGGCCACAGCGCCGAGGAGAACCACGTATCGAGCACGTCCTCGTCGCGCTTGAGCGCAAGTCCCCCTCCCCCTCGTGGGGAGGGGTTAGGGGTGGGGGGAATCCCTACGGCAGATGTTCTGCGATCCCCCCCTCCCTTACCCTCCCCCACGAGGGGGGAGGGAGAGGACGCGTAGTGCTTTCGGGCTGCGGCGTAGGCGGCCTCCTCGCTGTCGGCAACGAATACTTTGCCATCCGGCCCATACCACGCCGGGATCTGGTGCCCCCACCACAGCTGGCGCGAGATGCACCACGGCTGGATGTTGCGCATCCACTCGAAGTAGGTCTTCTCCCAGTTCTTCGGCACGAACGCGGTCTTGCCGGTCTCGACCGCGGCGATCGCCTTCTTCGCCAGCTCGCCGGCATTGACGTACCACTGCTCGGTCAGCCACGGCTCGACCACGGCATTGCCGCGCTGCGCGTGCGGCACCGCGTGCACGGTGGGCTCGATCTTGTCGACGAGGCCCAGCGCCTCCAGGTCCTCGACCACCTTCTTGCGCGCAACGAAGCGGTCGAGCCCGCGGTACTTCTCCGGCGCATTCTCGTTGAGCTGCGCCTTGGCATCGAAGATGTTGACGAGGCCGATGGCCGGGTGGCGCTTGTAGACCTCGTAGTCGTTGAAGTCGTGCGCCGGCGTGATCTTGACCGCGCCTGAACCTTTCTTGGGATCGGAATATTCATCCGCGATGATCGGGATCTCGCGCCCGACCAGCGGCAGCCTGACGGTCGCCTTCGCCTTGATCAGCGCCGCATAGCGCTCGTCCTCGGGATGCACGGCAACGGCCGTGTCGCCCAGCATCGTCTCGGGGCGCGTGGTGGCGACGACGATATGGTCCTTGTCGTAGCCCGGCACAGGCTTCGTCAGCGGGTACTTGAAGTGCCACAGGTTGCCCTTGACCTCGATCATGTCGACTTCGAGGTCGGAGAGCGCGCTCTGGAACGCGGGGTCCCAGTGGCCCAGCCGCTTGTCCTTGTAGATCAGCTTGTCATTGTAGAGATCGACAAACGCC
>DATEVP010000078.1:0-4318 GCA_035258465.1 Hyphomicrobiaceae bacterium | reverse complement strand
CGTCGGCCTCTCCGACAGCGCCAAGGTCACCGGCAATCTCTGGGGCTAGCGCTGGTCCAAACTCGTCGCCAACGTGATGGGCAACGGGCTCTCCGCCTGCACGGGCCTGCCCGGCGCGCAGGTCGTGCGCAACGAGGCGCTCAGGCGGTTCTCCACCCGGCTCGGCAGCGAGGCGATCCGCGTCGGCCAGGCGCTCGGCTACCAGCTCGAGGAGATCGTCCACCTCGACCCTGAGATCATCGCGCGGGCCGGCGAAGGGGACGCCGCGGCAACTGAAGCTTGTGACGCGCAACGGCTCGAGGATACGGCCCGCGTCTCAGGCGAGCAGCGCCCGTCCATGGGGCAGGACATGCTCAAAGGTCGGCGCACGGAGATCGAGTACCTCAACGGCTACGTCGTGCGGGAAGGCGAGAAGCTGGGGCTGCCCTGCCGCGCCAACGCCGTGCTCACCGACATCGTCAAGCGCGTGGAGCGGGGCGAGCTTAAGCCCGACCCGCGCCACATCACCGAGCTGCGGCTGAATTGACGAGCCGCAGCCGAGCGAAGATCGACATCAGCTGGCGAGTCTGAGGTTCTGCGGGAACATGTGGCGGCGCGCCTCGTCGTCCATCTCGGTCTTGAACTTGTGCTTGTCCTTGAGGGCAACGGCGCGGGTTGCAGCCGGCCGGGCGCTGATCTCGTCGACGAGCCGCTTGAGGTTTCCGAACTTGGGCCAGAATTCCTCGCCGAGCACCGTGGGCATCAGGCGCGCCCAGCCCCACACGTCCATGTCGACGATGGTGTAGGTGTCCCCCACCATGTAGCGGCGCTTGGCGAGGCGCTTGTCGAGAAT
Source organism: Hyphomicrobiaceae bacterium (assembly GCA_035258465.1). Taxonomy (GTDB): domain Bacteria; phylum Pseudomonadota; class Alphaproteobacteria; order Rhizobiales; family Hyphomicrobiaceae; genus AWTP1-13. The sequence goes on along the minus strand of DATEVP010000078.1, from coordinate 3,486 downwards.
GCCGAAATGGCGCTCGGCCTCGTAGGTATAGCGGTTGATGACGTAGGGGAGCTTCTCGGGCGCGTAATGCCGGAAGTGCACGGCCTGGCCCGAGTAGGGGCCGACGCCCGTCGCCACGAACATCAGCCACGACAGCAGCTCGCCGCGCGCAACCGGGGTGTTGGGCGGCAGGAACTTGCCCGTCTTCTCGGCCAGATAGAGCAGGATGGCGTTGCTGTCGAAGACGGTGACGTCGCCGTCGACGATGGAGGGCGCCTTGGCATTGGGATTGATCGCAAGGTATTCGGGCTTGTGCTGGTCGCCCTTGCGGGTGTCGAGGGGGATTGGCTCGTAGGGCAGACCGGACTCTTCGAGGAACAGGGCGACCTTCGTCGGGTTGGGCGATCCGTTGTAGTAGAACTTCAACATCCTGCGACTCCTGGTTGATCGAGAACGGCGGCCGAGTGCTCGGCTCCCGTGCGCGCCGATGGTTACGCCACGGGCGGTTGCGCTGCAATCAAAGACTGCGTGTCGAGGGCGTGTTGCGAGGTGCGGCGGCCGGCGCGATCGTCTCATGGCGCAGGCTGCGCACGACCCAGAAACTCGCAAGGCCGATGCAGGCCCCGCAGGTCGCCATCGCAAAGGAAGCGATATAGCTGCCCGTCTGCTCGTAGAGCACGCCAGAGAACCAGGAGCCGAACCCCGCCCCCAATCCCTGCGCCACCGACAGCGCTCCATAGATCGCGCCCATGCCGCCGGGGAAGAGGGCGGCAACCATGGCGACGATGATCGGTCCCCGCGCGCCCTGCATGAGGCCGAAGAAGAAGACGAAGGCATAGACGAGAGCGAGCGTCGGCCACACCGAGACGAGGGAAAGCGCGACGATGCCGATGATCGTGAAAAGGTAGGAAAGCGTGGCCGTCTGCCGGCGGCCGAAGCGGTCCGACAGCCAGCCGACAGCAATGATGCCGACCGCGGAGAGCATGCCGGCCAGCCCGAACGCGCTTGCCGCAAACAGCGGATCGAACCCGCGCTCGATGAGATAGGCGACCGAGTGCGGCATGACGCTGTAGGCGGCCACGGAGGTGGAGAGATAGGCGAGGAAGAGCCCCCAGAACGCGCTCGTGCGGATCGCGTTAGAGACGCGCCAACGACCCGTGCTGTCGGCGGCCGCCGTCTCGCGCAGCGAGCGCCATGCGGAAGAGCCGGCCGTCATGCGTTCCAGCGGCAGCAGCATCACCAGCGGCAGGGTCAGCAGCACGCCTGCGCCCAGCAGCCCATGCGTCAGGCGCCAACCGTAGGTCGTGAGCAGCACCTGGGTCAGCGGCGGCAGGATCAGCATGCCGCCGCCGATGGCGGCATACGGCGCCGACATCACCGAGCCGATCCTGGTCGTGAACCACCGGGTCAACAGCGAGGAGGCCACGATCATGCCGAGCGACGCAGCCCCGAGCCCGCCCAGCAAGCCGACGGTGAGCAGATAGTGCCAAAGCTCGGTCGAAAAGCCGGCGAGCAGATAGCCGAGCCCGAGGCTGGTGAGGCCGAAGCTATAGGCAATGCGCGCACCGAGACGGTCGATGAGCTGGCCGGCGAGCGGGCCGGAGAGCCCGTAAGCCAGCATGTAGACGGAATAGGTGAGCGTGATCTCGGAGCGGGAGACGCCCAGGCCCTTCTGCACCGGCAGCAGGAAGACCGCGAACGTCTCGGGCACGCCGCGGGCAACCAGGTTCATGGCGAACGTCAGGACGATCAGCGCGAAGAGAAACGAGCGCGCGGTTGGGTTCTCGGCTTGCGTCACCTGCGCTTGCGCCTCTCTAGTGTGGTGTCTCGCAAATGCCATCACCCTTCGTGGCAAGCTCCATCATGGCATTTGCGAGACTGAACCACACTAGAATCAGCTTCTAGCTAGTGTCCTTTAGTCTCCGAATTGCCTTGCCGACCGTGAGGCAAAGGTGAAGGCAATTCGGAGACAGGACACTAGCTCAAATGCGCTTGAACTTGGCCATGGCCTCGCGAAAGGTGAGCCCCTTGCTGAGCTCGGCCGCGCAGAGCTCGTCGTCCTGGGCATAGCGCCGGGCGAGCTCGGCCACCTTGCCGGCATGCTCGGCGGGGATGCACACCACGCCCGAGCCGTCGGCGACGATGACGTCGCCCGCCCTGATGCGCACGCCGCCGCAGCTCACCGGCTCGTTGATGGCGGTGACCGCCAGCCGCGTGCGCCCCGTGAGCGGCGTCATGTGGCGGGCGAACACGGGGAACGCATGCTCGACCATCTCCTCGCGATCGCGCACGCCGCCATCGACGAGGAGACCGCCGAGGCCCTTGAGCTTGGCCGCAAGCGTGGCAAGGCCGCCGAACGTGGAGACGCAATGCCCGCCGTTGTCGATGACGAGGATGTCGCCGGCTGCTGCGGCCTCGATCGCCCGGTCGACCTTGAAGTCCTCCGAGGCGAAGTCACCGCGGCGGCCCGTGACCTCGCGCACCGTCACCGCGCGGCCGACGCAGCGCGTGCCGGGGACCATCTGGGTCAGGCCCTCGAGCACGCCCTCGAAGCCGACATCGTCGAGCGCATTGGCAATGGTGGGGGTCGCCAGCGCGGCAAATACCTCGAGGACCTCGTCGGACACGGTCATGTTGCGCTCCCGCGGGGCGGCCAGGGCGCCTTTGCGCCGCCGCGAGCGAAGTCGTATCGTCTCGCCATGCAATTCACAACCGGCGGCCAAGCATGCGTGCCACCCTCCTGGCGTTGATCGCCTCGGCGATGCTGATGGCCGCGACGGCCTCGGGCACGCAAGCGGCAACCTGTGCCGATCGGCCGGTGACGGCGCGCGGCGATCCCTCGCGCTTGGAGGTGTTGGCGAAAGCCAAGGCGCGCGGCAACTGGCGCGCCAAGGTGCGGGCCATGCCCGCGCTGGGGGCTGCCTACGCCGACTGGTACAAGGCCCTGGGCGCGGACTACCGCTGCAACGAGGAGCAGGGCGGCACCCTCTGCGTCGCGGTCGCCTATCCCTGCCGCGACTAGACTGAGCGAAACTCAGGGCTGGCGCATCACGCTCATGCCGGTCTCTTCGACGTCGACGCCGGCCGACTCCGCGGGTGAGAAATCGATGTGGATGTGGTTGCCGTCGGGGTCCCAGACGTTGATCTGCACGGCGCCGGAGCGCGGGAGCTTGCGCGCGTCGTAGCGCTCCCCTGCGCGCTTCAAGCGGTCCATGAAGCCCTTCAACCCCGTGGCGGTGAAGGCGAAATGCTCGAGTCTCAGGCCGCTGGTTTGCGGCTGCTCCTCGACGCCGACCAGATGCACGGTCGCCTGATCGCCGCAGTAGAGCCAGGCGCCCGGAAAGGAGAAGGGCGGCCGGTCGCCCGCCGGCATGCCGAGCACGCGGCCGTACCATTCGACCATGCGCTCGACGTTGGCGGTGTGGATATTGACGTGATCGAGCTTGTGCACCTGCATCGCGCGTCTCCTCCGGCAAGCCTTTTGCGCCGAGGCTAGCCGATCGGGGT
>DATEVP010000077.1:0-5889 GCA_035258465.1 Hyphomicrobiaceae bacterium | reverse complement strand
TCGCGCGGCGCCGGGCGCTCAGCATATCATCTCTCCTCGCCCTGGCTCGATATTGCCATGAGTGGACGCCACACAAGGAGCAAGACATGACCGCGATCAGCGGCTACCACGCCCACGTCTACTTCGACGCCGCGACCCGCGAGAGCGCCCAGCAACTGTGCGAGGCGGCGGGGCGCGCGTTCAGCCTCACCGTCGGCCGCATGCACGACAAGCCGGTCGGGCCGCACCCGCGCGGCAGCTGCCAGCTGGCCTTCGACAAGGATGAGTTCGCCAAGGTCATGCCCTGGCTGATCGAGCACCGCGGCGGCCTCACCGTGTTCGCCCATGCGCTGACCGGCGACGCGCTCAAGGACCACACCGATCACGTGATCTGGCTCGGCCCCTCCGAGCCGCTCAACCTCGCCGCGCTTTCGTGATTCCGCCCTGGTGCCGGGCGCTGCGGTCAGCCAAGCACGCCGCACCGGCTTGGCCGGATGCCTCGCCCTGTCGCCGCAGTGATCATCGCGCGGTTCCTTCAGCGCCCGCCAAGAATGGCCGAAGGCAGCAAAGTCAGTCCGGAAACGAGCAACAGCACCAACACGATGGTGCGAAACGTCGTCTCATCCAGCTTGCCATAGAGTTTGATTCCAAGCCATGTCCCGAGCAGGACGGCGGGCAGACCTATCAAGAACAAGCGGATCGTATCACTGGTGAGCATGCCGCTGCCGCCGAACCAGGCGAGTGTCATCACGAAGATCGCGACGGCGACCGGCTGAAAGACGGCACGCTGTTCGTCCCTGGACCATCCGCGCAGGGTTGCCCAGACGATGACGGGAATACCCGCAAGACCCGTGCTGCCTCCCAGGAGCCCGCTGAGCAGCCCGACAACGCCATCAGCGACCCGGCCGCCCGTCACAATGGGAAGCTTCGGGCGCGCGAGACTGTAAACACTGAACAGCACGAGGGCGAGACCAACGAGTGTGCGCATCTGCGAAGGAGCGGCCCAGCGGAGGATCTCCGCGCCAAGCGGAATCCCGAGCGCGCCGCCAAGCAGCAACGGCAGCAAGCGCGACGGCTTAATCGCGTGGCGCAACTTCCAGAGTGTCGAGCCCTGTATGACGATGGCGAAGGCGGCAATCAGCGCCGCGCTCTGCACCGGGGTGATGGCGTGCAGCCAGATGGCCGACGCGATCAGACCGAATGCGAACCCCGCCACGCCCGCAACCAGCGCGCCCAGAAAGGTGGCGAGAACAAAGACGAGCAGGTCAAGCGGGGCGGCGCCTAACATGTGGTTTCGATCTCAGCTTCTGCAATCGTCTCACATCCTCGGCGGCTTCGGCGAGCAGCCAATCGGTGAAGGCCGCGATCTTCGGCAGCTTGGCGGTCGCCTTGGGGCAGACGATCCAGTAGGCAAAGGATGCCGGCAGCGCTATTGGCAATGGACGCACCAGGCGGCCGCCGATCAGGTCCCATGCCGCAAGCGCCGATCGCGCAAGCGCCACACCTTGGCCGTCGATCGCCGCATCGATGGCCATGCTTGCCTGGTTGAGTATGGGCCCGCGTGAGACGTCGACGGTCTTGGCACCCGCAGCCTCCAGCCACTTGCTCCAGTCGCGCCGGTCGTTGACGTGCAGGAGCGTGTGCCGGCTCAGGTCGGCGGCCTTGCGCAGAGGATTGCCGCCCTCGAGAAGCTTCGGGCTGCAGACGGGGAAGAGCTCCTCCGCGCAGAGGCGGGTGACGTGCAAACCCGGCGCCTGTCCGTCGCCATGGCGGATCGCCAGGTCGACGTCCTCGCGCGCGAAATCCACATGATGCAGCGAGGCGCTCACCCTCAAATCGATGTTGGGATGCGCCTCAGCGAAGCGGCCCAGGCGATGCACGAGCCATTTGGCGGCGAAGTTGGGGGATGTGCTGACGGTCAGCGCCCCGGCGTTCTGGCGCTGCAGCAACCGCTCGGTGCCGCTGGCGATGCGATCTAACGCGTCGCGCACGACGCTCAAATACGCGCGCCCAGCTTCGGTGATGACCAGGCGCTGTCGTTCGCGATTGAAAAGCTTGAGGCCCAGCTCCGTTTCGAGCGCCTTGACCTGATGGCTGACCGCGCCCTGCGTCACGCACAGCTCCTCGGCGGCGCGCGTGAAGCTCTCATGGCGCGCGGCGGCCTCGAAAGCCTTGAGGGCGTTCAGCGCTGGCAGGCGGCGCGGCATGGGTCAACATCATGAGAAAAGTTAGGGCAGGGTAGAGAAACGATGCTTTGCCGACAACAGCCTTTCGATCCTATTCACCAAGCTCCGCGCAAAGGGCTCGTGACGAGCCGAAAGCCCCAAGGAGCCAAAGCCAATGCCGACCCCCGCTGTTTGGAAACGTTCAGGCCTCTCTAACGGAGCGCAGCTGGCCGAGCCCATCTGCTACCCGCCTGGCTCGAGGATCACGCCGGCGGCCTGCCTGCGCGTGCTGAGCATTTGGCTGGCGCGACGCCGTAAACGGCAGACGCTGGCCGAACTGGCCGGGCTCAGCGATCATCTGCTTGACGACATCGGCGTGTCGAGGCACGAGGCCCTGCGCGAGGCGGCAAAGCCGTTCTGGCGGTTGTGATCCAGCATCCAGGACGTCAGGAGCTCGCCTTGGCTACGCAAGCCGGCCCGGCAACGTACCTCTATGCGGCGCGAGCACTGCGCGATTTCGGCGACGGGTTCGTGGCCGTCCTGCTGCCCGTCTACTTGACGGCATTGGGCCTCGGCGCCCTGGAGGTCGGCGTCGTTGCGACCCTCGCCCTATTGGGCTCGGCGCTCATGACGCTGGGGATCGGCCTCCTGGGCGCGCGGACGGATCAGCGCCGACTGCTCATGGGTGCGTCCGGGCTGATGATCGCGACGGGCCTCGCGTTCGCTGCGTCCCAAACCTATACCGTCGTCCTGGTGGTCGCCTTCATGGGCACCATCAATCCGTCGTCGGGCAGCGTGAGCATCTTCGTCCCGCTGGAGCACGCAGTCCTTTCACGGTCAGTCGCCGACAGCGAGCGGACAGGGATGTTCGCGCGCTACAGCCTGATCGGCGCGCTGGCTGCCGCGGCCGGGGCTCTGGCCGCTGGCAGTCCTGACATCCTGGCGACCATGGGCGTGTCGCGCCTCGCCGCGCTCAAGGGCATGTTCGTCGCCTATGCGGTGCTCGGCCTGGCCGGTGGCTTCCTGTACGCGCGTGTTCCCGCCGACACGACGCCCGTCGAAGGGAAGCCGGCCGCGGCACTCGGGCCGTCGCGCGGCATCGTCTACAGGATGGCCGCCCTGTTCAGCATCGACGCCTTTGCCGGCGGCTTCGCCGTGCAGTCGCTGGTCGCCCTCTGGCTGTTCAACAAGTTCGGTTTGTCTCTATCCGCCGCCGGCCTGTTCTTCTTCTGGTCAGGCGTGTTCGCCGCCTTCTCGTTTCCGGTTGCGGCCTGGCTGTCGAGGCGCATCGGCCTGGTGAACACGATGGTCTTCACGCACATCCCTTCCAGCCTGTGCCTGATCCTCGCCGCCGTGGCACCGAGCCTGGATGTCGCGCTCGCCCTGCTCCTCGTGCGCGCAGCCCTGTCCCAGATGGATGTGCCGACGCGCTCGTCTTACGTGATGGCGGTGGTCACGCCGCCCGAGCGGCCGGCGGCGGCGAGCGTCACCTCGGTGCCGCGCAGTCTCGCGGCGGCAGCCAGCCCCGCCATCGCCGGAGCGCTGTTTGCGGCCGGTTTCGAGGCCTGGCCGCTCGTGATCTGCGGGGTACTCAAGATCCTCTATGACCTGGCCCTGCTCTGGGCCTTCCGCCACATCAAGCCGCCGGAGGAGCAATGACGCAAGGACGATCCCCGACGTGATGGGCTGCGTGAGCCGATGGCAATCGGATCGCTTTTCGGTCATGCCCGCGGTAGGGTTGGCGACCGCGATGATTGGGGAGAACGGGCCATGGTCGATACGCTGGGCGAAATTCTGCCCTATGCGGCGCGCAGGTACGCCGACAAGACCGCCCTCGTTGCCGACGGCCGCAGCTTCTCCTTCAACGAACTGGAGTCCCTCTCCAACGCCTTTGCCCACGGCCTCGTCGCCGCGGGTGTGGCAGCGGGCGATCGCGTCACGCTCTATGGCCCCAACTCCTGGCAATGGATGGTGGCCTACTACGGCATTGCCAAGACTGGCGCGGTCGTGATCCCGGCCAATGCCCTGCTCACCCCTGAAGAGGTGAGCTACATCATCAAGGACTCGGGCGCCCGCACCGCGATCGCGTCTGCCGACAAGGCAGCCCCGCTGATGGACATGAAGGCCGGCACGGGCCTGGGCCAAGTCGTCATCTGGGGCGACAAGCCGCCGCCCGGCGTCACACCCTTCCAGCGTTGGCTGGACCAAGGATCGCGCACTTTCACGCCAGCGCGGCGCACGCCCAAGGATACGGGCGCCATTTGCTACACCTCCGGCACGACCGGCCATCCCAAGGGCGCCGTCCAGAACCAGCACTCCATCGTCGCGGCGGCCAAGGGCATGGCGCTGATGGGCACGCGCACCGCAGCCGACACGATCGTCAGCCCGCTACCGTGCCCGCACGTCTACGGCTCCATCGTCGTCAACGCCGCGATGCTGACTGGCTCGACTCTGGTGCTGCTGCCGCGCTTCAGCGAGGACGGCGTGCTCGATGCCATCCAGAAAAATCGCGCCACCATCTTCGATTGCGTGCCGACGGCCTACTACTACCTGCTGGCGCACCCCAAATTCGGCGCTTACGACCTCTCCTCGCTCACCCGCTGTACGGTCGGCGGCCAGACGCTGCCCGTCGCCAAGTCGCACGAATGGACGGAGCGCACGGGTGTTCCGGTGCTCGAGCTGTGGGGCATGACGGAGCTCGCCGGTGCCGCCACCTTCAACCCCTACTGGGGCGACAACAAGCCAGGCACCATCGGCCTCCCCATGCCGGGCATGTATTGCAAGATCGTCGCCGTTGACGACCCCGACAAGGAGATGCCCGCCGACGAGCGCGGCGAGCTGATGATCAAGGGCCCGCTGGTGATGGATGGCTACGCCGGCAACGAGCAGGCCACGCGGGAAACCATCCGTGCGGACGGCTGGATGCATACGGGCGACATCGCCACGGTCGATACGGATGGCTATTACACCATCGTCGATCGCAAGAAGGATATGATCCTGACCGCCGGCTACAACGTCTATCCAGCCGAGCTGGAACGGGTTTTGTGCATGCACCCCGCCGTGGCGCTCGCCGCGGTGTGCGGCGTTGCGGACGAGGCCAAGGGCGAGCTGGCGAAGGCCTACGTCATGCTCAAACCCGGCGCGGCCGCCTCCGGCAGCGAGCTGGTGGAGCATTGCCGCCAGCATCTGGCGGCCTACAAGCTGCCCAGAGCCGTGCAGTTCGTGGCCAACGTGCCGATCACGGGCTCGGGCAAGATCATGCGCCGGCTCTTGAAGGACGTGGACGACGGCACCCGCAGCATCACCGAGCAGCGCCAAACCAGGTCGACTTGACGCGACCGCAGCTCGGTCCTGCAATCTGGTCTTTTGTCGGAGGCTTTTGCAGCCTATACTGACTACCGGCATACGTCGGGCGGCGCATGATCCGGGTTACAACGGGTTGCCGCAAAGTGTGCGACCTAGGAGGAGGAAACATCATGTCGATTGCCAGAACCACGGCCTTGTCGGCGGCGCTCGGCTTTGCCCTGCTCGCCGTTCCGGACATCGCGCAGGCGCAAGAGCGGGAGGTGAAGATCACGGGCTTCGGCGCTATGTCCGGCGTCGTGCGCTCGTTCGGAATCAATTCCAAGGCCGCGCTGGAGGCTGCCGCCGATCAGATCAACAAGGCAGGCGGCGTGACGCTCGGCGACGGCTCCAAGGGCAAGGTCGCCATCGAATTCCTGGATGACCGCTGCAATGCGGAGGA
>DATEVP010000076.1:0-3710 GCA_035258465.1 Hyphomicrobiaceae bacterium | reverse complement strand
GCGCTTGCGGGCGAGGTCGAAGGCGACGCGGGCGATGCGCTCGATCTCGCGCGTGGTGTAGACCGTGGTGTCGACGCCGCGCTTCTGGCCGTCATCCAGCGTCACGATCTCCTTCGGCTCGCCGAAGTAGGTGCCGCCGGTGAGCTCGCGCAGAATCAGGATATCGAGCCCCTCGATGTGCTCGCGCTTGAGGGTGGAGGCCTCGGCCAGCGCCGAATAGCAGATGGCGGGCCTCAGGTTGGCGAAGAGATCGAGGTCCTTGCGCAGCTTGAGCAGGCCCGCCTCGGGGCGGATCTCGTAGCGCACCTTGTCCCACTTGGGGCCGCCGACCGCGCCGAACAGAATCGCGTCCGCCGCCTCGGCCATGGCCAGCGCATCGCTGGTCAAAGGCACGCCGTGCTTGTCGATGGAGGCGCCGCCGACGAGCGCGGTCTCGGTCTCGAACTGCACCTTGCCCTTCTTGTTGAAGAAGGCGACGAGGCGCTCGACCTCGGCCATGACCTCGGGGCCAATGCCGTCGCCGGGCAGGAGCAGAAGCGAGTGCGTGGTCATCGGCAAGCCCCGAATGCGTTGCTGCTGGGAGCGGCATTGCTAACGTGGCCGGGGAAGGGACGCAAGCGAGCGCCTCCCTCTCCCCATTCTGAAGAAGAAGGGGGAGAGGGAATCGTTACCCAAGGAACGGCAATGGCAGGGCCAGGGTGAAGCCGTCGATCATGAGCAGGAACCCCAGAACCCCAAGGCCGCCGCTCATCGCCAGCAGCCAGAGGTTGCCGATGATGAGGTGTACGGACGCCATCACGATGGCGATCTGCAGCAGCGCCTGGCTGGCGTCGAAATAGGGGTCCTTGCGCAGCGCCACATCGCGCGCCGCCTCCAGCGATTTGCCGCGCTCGAACAGCTCGTCGAGACCCTCCTTCTTGACCGGATCGGTGGTCAGCTTCTGCATCTGCTCTCGATAGTCCTTGATCTTGTCCTGGAACTTCCTGCGCGCGTCGGCGGACACGGCCGGCGATGCGGCGAGCATCAGCTCCAGCTCGTCGGCAGCGAGGGAAAGCGTGCTGCGGCGAATGTTCTTCGCCTGGAAGAAGGCCCAGGTGTTGGAGGCCTCGATGTGGGCGCGGTTGGCATCCTTGGCGGCGTTGCCGCCGCCGCTGCTGCAGATGGCGAGGATGACGGCGAGCACGCCGATATAGACGCCGACCCATTTGTTGCGTTGCTCGGTGTCCCCTTTCAGCCGTTCGACCACGTCTTCGAGCGACATGTCTTCCTCCCCAGCCCGTGCGCCGCAAATCAAGCGACCAGATCGCGCCGGTCCGCGACAGCGCCTTCGCGCGTCAGCCTATAGACGATGGGCACGCCCGTCGCCAGCTCGCGCGCAACGATCTCCTCGCCCGACAGCCCCTCGAGCTTCATGATGAGCGCGCGCAGCGAATTGCCGTGGGCGACCACCAGCACGTTGCGGCCGGCTCTCAGCTCCGGCCAGATCGCCGCGTCGTAGTAGGGCAGCACGCGCGCCGCGGTATCCTCGAGGCTTTCGCCGCCGGGCGGTGAGACGTCGTAGCTGCGCCGCCAGATGTGCACCTGGCGCTCGCCCCACTTCTTGCGGGCCTCGTCCTTGTTGAGGCCGGAGAGGTCGCCGTAGTCGCGCTCGTTGAGCCGCTGGTCCTTGCGCACCGGCAACGCTTCCCCCAGCTCGTCCAGGATAATGTCGAGCGTGCGCTGGGCGCGCGTCAGGTCGCTGGTGAAGGCGATGTCGAAGGTGAAGCCCTCGCCCTTCAGCAATCGGCCGGCTTCATGCGCCTCGGCCACGCCTTTCGTCGACAGGTCCGGGTCCTTCCAGCCGGTGAACAGGTTGAGCTTGTTCCACTCGCTCTCGCCGTGGCGCACCAGCACCAGCGCGCTGTCCCTGCCCGGCCTCCCGCGCGGTGCTTTGTCCATTACCGACGACTCCAGACGAACGGCAAGGCCGGCTAGCTCTTCTGCTTGGCGGCTTCTATACCCAGCACGTCCATCATGGAGAAGAGGCCGGGGCCCTTGCCGCGACCCCACAGCGCAGCCCGTACCGCGCCGCGCGCGAAGATGCCGCGGTCGCCGGCGCGATGCGTGAGCTCCACCAGCTCGCCGTCGGCGGCAAAGATCACGGTATGGTCGCCGACCACGCTGCCGCCCCTCAGCGAGGCAAAGCCGATATCGCCGCGGCGGCGCGCGCCCGTGTGCCCATCGCGACCGCGCGCGCTGACCTTGCCGAGATCGACGCCACGCCCCTCGGCGGCGGCCTTGCCCAGCATCAGGGCCGTGCCGGACGGCGCATCGACCTTGTGGCGGTGATGCATCTCCACGATCTCGATGTCGAAGTCGGCGTCGAGCGCCGCCGCCACCTTGCGGGTCAGCGCAGTGAGAAGATTTACCCCGAGGCTCATGTTGCCGGAGGTGATGATGGTGGCGTGGCGGGCGGCCGCGGCGATCTTGGCGTCGTGCGCCGGCTCGAGGCCGGTGGTGCCCAGCACGTGCACGATGCGGGCATTGGCGGCCAGCCCCGCGAACTCCACGGAGGCAGCAGGCACGGTGAAATCGAGCACGGCGTCGGACTTGGCGAATACGTCCAGCGGATCGTCGGTGATCACCACGCCGAGCTTGCCGAGCCCGGCCAGCAGGCCAGCGTCCTGCCCCAGCGCCAGGGAGCCTTTCTGCTCGATGGCGCCGGAGAGCACGCAGTCTTCCCTGCCGTGCACCGCGCGGATCAGCTCGCGACCCATGCGCCCAGACGCGCCGGTCACGACAATCTTCAACCTGTCCATGGGATCGACCTTTGCCGCATCAAAGCGGGTATAGCAACGCCCGCTCGCCGGCGGAAGGGCGGCGGTAGGCAATCGGGCGCCCGGGGCCCAAGATTTGAAAGTCCCGGCATGGTATAAATTCCGTTGGCTGCGCCGAAGGTGGGTAGCAGCCGAGGCTCACCAGCGCGAAAGGAGGAGATGGGTGCGCACGCTTGCCGTCATGGTGGCCATAGCCTTCGCCTTTGTGCCGGCGCCGGTTGCGAGCAATCCGGTGAAGAGCCTCTACACGACAATCGACCTCAAGGCCTGCAAGCGCATCAAGCGGCACCGCGATGGCGGCTCCTGGCGTTGCGACGGGCTGCCGGGCTACCCCGTGTTCATCGCCGAAGGCGATCTGAGGCAGTTCGTGAGCGCCGGCGCGGACGCCGAGAAGCGCCGCGCGGCAACCCAGACGCTCGGGGCCTTCAACTCGATCTTCGAGCGCGGCAGCGATCGCGCCACCATCGAATGGCGCTTCGACCGTCGCGGCGAGCGGCAGATCCCCTACGCCATCATCGTCCGCTTCCACACCTCATCCGACGAGCGCAAGGGCGATGTGCTGGTGGTGTCCAAGGTGAGCGCCAGCGAGGCGTGCCACGTGGCCTACATCGACGCGCTGGCGAACGAGGACGCCATCGCGCTGGCACGCCGGGTCGCCGACGGCCGCGCGCGCACCTTCGATTGCAGGCGCGAGCCGCGCCCCGAGGGCGCCACCGGCCGCAGCCCGATGTAGGATTCTCCTTCGAAAGCCGATTGCGCGGCTGCCGGGCCGTTTTACCGCTTCAGTGCAGCACCGGCCCCTTGAGGAAGCGGCGGCGGTCGGCGGACGTGACGTTGAGCTCCAAGGTCTCGCCCTCGCGGTTGAGCAGCAGCGGCACCTCGACGCCCGCTGGC